>NZ_JAYFER010000302.1:0-333 GCF_055795065.1 Lyngbya sp. CCY1209 | reverse complement strand
GGTAGTATTTTCTGAGCGTTTTGTATTTGGCGTTTCCGCATCGTGACACTACCCATGCCCGTAGTTGTTGCCAGAGTGTGTTATCCAGCTTTCCGAAAATCTCTGAGGAGACTACCCCTGAGTAATATCTTGACCATCCTGTAATGATGGGGTTGAGTTCTTTAATCAGGGCGGCTTGAGGTGATTTTTTATGTTTCTTAATCACCTCTTTAACCTTTTCGATGTGGGCTTTGATTGCTTCCTTATCCGGTTTGACGTGGGTCTTGAAGCCGAGTAGACCTCTTCCCCCCGATTTCTTCCCGGATGTATGTTTTCCTTTTGGATATTGCCTGA
>NZ_JAYFER010000301.1:0-290 GCF_055795065.1 Lyngbya sp. CCY1209 | reverse complement strand
GTAGTGTCACGATGCGGAAACGCCAAATACAAAACGCTCAGAAAATACTACCGAACAGGTATGGCAAAACTGAGCAACGGGGACGAAAGGAAGGACAAGTGGATTTTCCAAACTAAGGACGGTCTACGACTCCAAAAACACGCCTGGACTCCCATTGTCTACCACACGTTGGTCAGACCAAACGCATCGACGTATGATGGAAATTGGATCTATTGGGCAACAAGGAGAGGGAAATCAGCAGAAATCCCAAACCGAGAAGCCAAACTGCTGAAATACCAGAAAGGCAAATG
>NZ_JAYFER010000300.1:0-309 GCF_055795065.1 Lyngbya sp. CCY1209 | reverse complement strand
CCCCCAGTTTTGGAATTCACAACTCCAGGATTGAAGCGGGGAACGGAAGGCGATGAGGGAGAATCTGCTCCCAATAATTCGACCACTGCCAACCATCTATGACTAACCGAAAGGTGAACGTCCGTCATGAACCCTCGTTACCATGTGGTATCGAAAACAGGTTGATTACGATGCTGCTCGAACGAGTAAGTGGAAAAGTGGAAGTTTATTAATACTATCTACACAGACCCTTAAAGTACACCGGGGGACAGGATGAGTCTAAGGATGGAATACCCATACAGATGGAACGAATTAACCCCATACTGGCTC
>NZ_JAYFER010000299.1:0-547 GCF_055795065.1 Lyngbya sp. CCY1209 | reverse complement strand
GGGGATATCGCTACCACACCGTCAACTCCGGCTGTCTTCTTGCCTTGGTTGTCTTGGGTTACTCGCCTTACCGCTAGTAGCCTTGCATAGTATGACTTTAACAAGAGTCTCTGCAACCTTCTAGCTTTTGCATTCTGTCCCGATTGAGCCGCTTGATAGATACGCTTTTGCAACTTGAAAACCATCCGCTGAACTTTCGCCCAGTTGATGGCTCTCCATGCATTCTTAGTGACCGTTGGTTTCGGCTTGCCGAATCCTTTGGTTTGACTAGATTTCGCCATTATTGCTACTCAAGTCTCCATCTTACGTCTGAACCGTGACCCGTCTGCATATCCCAGATTTTACGTCCGGGCGTTGGCTTCTGGTCACATCTCACTCCCATATGGCTTGCGCTTACACTTTCGGTTTTATTGCCTTTCACTACTTGCCTAATCGACCATTGGACAAGAGCCAATATGGGGTTATTTCGTTCCGTCTGTATGGGTATTCCATCCTTAGACTCATCCTCTCCCCCGGTGTACTTTGAGGGTCTGTGTAGGTAACTGCA
>NZ_JAYFER010000298.1:0-299 GCF_055795065.1 Lyngbya sp. CCY1209 | reverse complement strand
TTGGCTCTGTCTCGGATTGTCGGGATTCCCAGAGGGCGTTTTTCATCCCGTCCGGGTTTTGGTATCCAGACTCTCCGCAACGGCTTGGCTTTGAAGTTTCTTTTGATTTCCTCAACAAGTTCAAACCTTTGTTTCGGGGATATCGCTATCATTCCATCCACTCCGGCTGTCTTCTTGCCTTGGTTGTCTTGGGTTACTCGCCTTACCGCTAGTAGCCTTGCATAGTATGACTTCAAAAGGAGTCTCTGCAACCTTCTAGCTTTTGCATCCTGTCCCGATTGAGCCGCTTGATAGATACG
>NZ_JAYFER010000297.1:0-646 GCF_055795065.1 Lyngbya sp. CCY1209 | reverse complement strand
CGATCGCCTGTTATTCTCCCCCCCTGGACGCGGCGGGAAATTCCGTGGCGGGATTATTTTTGATCGAGGAAATGGCGTGATCGCTCGTTCTCAGCCTGTTTGACTGACGGAAGGAATCGTCCGGGGCGATCGATGCGGACGAAAGGACTTGAACCTGCTAATTAGGTTTAAACCCCCATTCTACCGTTGCTAAAATCTACTCATACTGCACAACGAGTCAAGAGTGAGTAAAAAATGAGTATTAACTCAAAGCCTCCAACTGTAGGGGGGGACGGACTCTATGACGAGTCCTATCAGAAGTTCCTGGCAGCATACCATACTCACCGAGAGGATTGTCCCCGGGGGGTGAGGCTTAAGCTCCAAAAGGAAAAAGGGGGACGATACCACCTCTACCTGCAATTCAAGCAGCCGGGGACGGGCAAGCGCTCTCCTAAACCTTGTGGAGTGGATTGCACCCCTATGGGAGTCATCCAAGCCGTAGAGAAGGCTCACAAGGTCAGGGAAGCATTAGACCGTATTCCTACCGTCTCCGAGTTTTGGCAATGGTACGACACCGAAATACTAGGCAAGAATACGTGAATAGGTCGGGAGCTTGATAGCCCTGCTGCTTTAGCGCGGGGTGGAAAAGCGACTCGTGCGGCTTTAG
>NZ_JAYFER010000296.1:0-11439 GCF_055795065.1 Lyngbya sp. CCY1209 | reverse complement strand
CCAAGGGGATGGAAGCCTTACCAGGAGGTTATTTCAGGCATTTCAGCCTTATTTCACTCCCGAACGAATCGCACATTCAACACCACTGTACCGCGATCGCGACGCTTACAGTAGGTTGACCTGAGACGGAAGTGGAATCCATCCCACTCCGTCACTCGACCCGAACCCATTCAGACGTTTACACCGATATGAGCAGAATCGAAACTCGCACCGAACCCATGGTCATCAACATGGGACCCCACCACCCCTCCATGCACGGGGTACTGCGGTTGATTGTCACCCTCGACGGGGAAGACGTGGTGGACTGCGAACCCGTCATCGGCTACCTGCACCGGGGAATGGAAAAAATCGCCGAAAACCGCACCAACATCATGTACGTCCCCTACGTCAGCCGTTGGGACTACGCCGCCGGAATGTTCAACGAAGCGGTGACGGTGAACGCCCCGGAAATGTTGGCCGACATCGAAGTTCCCAAACGCGCCCAGTACATCCGGGTGATCATGCTGGAACTCAACCGCATCGCTAACCACCTATTATGGCTCGGCCCCTTCCTCGCCGACGTCGGCGCCCAGACCCCCTTCTTCTACATCTTCCGGGAACGGGAAATGATCTACGACCTCTGGGAAGCCGCCACCGGTTATCGGATGGTCAACAATAACTACTTCCGCATCGGCGGCGTGGCGGCGGACCTGCCCTATGGCTGGGTGGACAAGTGCCACGACTTCTGCGACTACTTCCTCCCCAAAGTGGACGAGTACGAAAAGCTGATCACCAACAACCCGATTTTCCGCCGCCGCATCGAAGGACTCGGAACCATCACCCGGGAACAGGCGATCAACTGGGGGCTCTCCGGCCCGATGTTGCGGGCGTCCGGCGTCAAGTGGGATCTGCGGAAAGTGGATCACTATGAATGCTATGACGATTTCGATTGGGATGTCCACTGGGAAACGGCGGGAGACTGCATGGCTCGGTATTTAGTCCGAATTCGGGAAATGCGGGAGTCGGTTAAAATTCTTCGCCAAGCCCTGGACGGACTGCCGGGGGGCCCCTACGAGAACTTGGAAGCCAAGCGGATGATGGAAGGACCCAAATCTGAGTGGAACGGTTTCGACTACCAATTTATCGGCAAGAAAATCGCCCCCACGTTCAAAATTCCCGAAGGCGAACATTACGCCCGGGTCGAAAGCGGCAAGGGCGAATTGGGGATTTATATTATCGGCGACAACAACGTTTTCCCCTGGCGGTTCAAGATTCGGGCGGCGGATTTCAACAATTTGCAGATTTTCCCGGACTTGGTGAAGGGTGCGAAAGTTGCCGATGTCGTGGCAATTTTGGGAAGCATCGATATTATTATGGGGTCGGTCGATCGCTGATCGTTGTTTTTCCAAAAGGCGACCGCCCTAAATCCCCCTTCGTAGATAAGGGGGACTTTGAGATCCCTTTAAGGGGGGCCGGAACGGAGGGCGCGGGGATGCGATCGCCGTTTACCGCAGTTTGCAGTTGCAGATCGTACCGCCCAGGTTTCTGTTGGCCTTTCAGCATTGACGAAGAAACCGCGTTGGAGTCCGAAACCGGGTTTCTAGGAGCGTGTTGGGTTCCCCGCTCAGATGTTGGTAGAAACCCGGTTTCTAGGTTGAAGCAAGCATCACTCAAATCGCTATCTTTTAAAAAGCAATTCGTCAGGACGAAATGACTCAAATCCAACCCGCGCAAATTCACATTGATCGCACCCCAGCCGTTGGCGGATACTAACATTTTTGGTCGAGTTGCGGTAGGATGAATATTGATCGGCTTTCGGGTCGGTATGCGATCGGTGAATTGGACGATTGGAGGCGCGATGGTCAGCTTGCATCCCGAGCAATCTTATATTACGATTAACGGTGTCGATCACTATTACGAGTGGGTGGGAACGCCGCACAGTCCCGAGAGCTCCAAGCCGGTGATGGTGTTCGTGCACGGCTGGGGGGGCTCGTCCCGCTACTGGGAAAGCACGGCGCGATCGCTCGGCGATCGCTTTCACTGCCTCCTCTACGATATGCGCGGCTTCGGACGTTCCAACCGCCTCCCGGAAGGGGAAGATCGCAGCTACGAATTGATCGAATATGCCGAAGATTTAGCCATCCTTTTGGATACCCTAAATCTCGATAAAATTTATCTGAACGCCCACTCGATGGGCGCCTCCGTCGCCGCCATTTTCCTCAACCGCTATCCGGAACGGGTGGAACGGGCGATTTTGACTTGCAGCGGTATTTTTGAATACGATGAAAAATCATTCAACACCTTCCACAAATTCAGCCGCTACGTCGTCATGTTCCGCCCCAAATGGATGGCGAAACTGCCGCTCATTCACAAATTCTTTATGGCGCGATTCCTGCACCGTTCCCTCCCGAGCCCCGTCAGTCGCGCCTTTTTGGAGGATTTCTTGTTGGCGGATTTCGGGGCGGCTTACGGAACCGTTTTGACCTCCGTCAGCAAAGAGGCGACGGAATGGTTTCCCAAGGAGTTTAAAAAATTGACCGTCCCCACGTTGTTGGTGGCTGGGGAATATGACCAAATTATTCCGGCGGATATGGCGAAACAGGCGGCGACTCTCAATCCAAACGTCCAGTTGGAGATTTTGAACAATACCGCCCATTTCCCCATGTTGGAGGATGAGAAAATGTACTTGCAACGGGTGTTGAAATTCCTCGATCGCGACCTTTCCGCCGCCGACTCCAAACCGCCTTCGGATGCGATCGCCTGACCGGATCTCGCGATTTTAAAAAAAAAAATTAAGAAATGTTAAAAATTTTCGACTTTTTTTCGAGGGGGTTGATTTTTGACTTGACTTGCGGTATTATTTTTTTATAATGGGAGTGGTGACAAAAATAATATTTTTACAACCACTCCCATTATGGGGGATAATGTCAATATTTTATCGCCCATCGCCACCCCTTGTCAACCCCCCTCGCGCCTTTTAAAGTCCGGAAAAAATTTAAAAAATTTGGGAATCGGGAATCGGGAATAGGGGATCATATCAGATCCAATTATTTGGCTGCACTCATATCAAGTCCGTTTAAATACGGACACTTAACGTCGAGAAAAGGCAATAGGCAAGAGGCAATAGGCAAAAGTTTGAAGCCGCTTCAGAAGATGGCATCCAGGAATCATAACTGTTTGAGCGGACATGATATAACTCCCCAATCATCGATCGATGATTTGAGCGGGTAGGGGCGTCAGGCTTGCGCCCTCCGGAATTGATTTCCAAGCGGTCTTGATATCCAACCCGTTTTGTCCCGAGCATTCAACCAGATTTGATCTAAGAAACTGTTGGGAAATCGCTCCCAAGCTGATAGCTGATAGCTCACTCGCCGCCATCGGAAGTGACCGTTTTTTGGTTCGCCTGAAGGTTGCGAAACCAGCGCGATCGCCTGATATTTTGAATCACCATCGTCACCCCGGTAATCAACATCCACAGCAAGCCCAACCCGTTCAAAAGAACGTAAATCGGTTCCCAAGTCTGTCCCAAATATTCCCCTTCATGAATCACCATCAAAAAGTGAACCTGATCCCGCGACAGGCCGAACCAACTTTTCCCGAGGCGGTAAATCACCCCAGTAAAAACGGTGACAAATAGCGGTAGCATGACAATGGGAGCCATCGTGGCGTGGAGTTGTCTGAACTTGGCAAAATTCATAATCTCAAACCCAAAAAGTTGTTATAGTTGAGCGGCAGATGTAGGGGCAGTTCGCGAACCGACCCCACCGGGGAATTGATTTCCAGGCGGCTTTGATATTCGACCGGATTTGATACAAATCGCACTCTTGCAGCTATCATACCGTGTGGGGGGGAGCGGAGGGGTTCCAGGAGGCGACCGGAAGCAGAGTCCGTCAACGGTCAAGCAACGGTCAAGGGGAGGGAGCTTCGGTCAAGCGGAGCCCCCCATTCCCCATTCCCCATTCCCAATAGTGCTACAGTTGACGGACTCTGGGCGGCCGAGAGCGTTACGATAGGGGATGCACCGAGCGAATCGGTTCCCGACCTTTCTGACGCGATCGAGACGGATCAAGATGCCCTTCAACAAATCCAAGCTTCTCATTGCCGCTGCCGCGATCGCCTGTACCGGCACTGTGGCGGTTCTCGTCTATCTGAGGACCCTGCGGGTGCAGGCTTACCGTCCCGAGGAAAGCGCCAAACTCGTCCCCGACGAAGCGCTGATGGCGACGTTCATCTCGCCCGACTCGTCCTCCCTCCAGCATTTGAAGCGATTCGGGACCCGGGCGACCCGCAACCAAGTCGATCGCATCCTCTCCAACTTCAAACGGCAGAGTTTGGCGGGGACGCCCCTGGATTTCGATCGCGACCTGAAGCCGTGGATGGGGGGGCTGATGGTGAGCGTGCTGCCGCCGGAGGACCCCGAACAGGGCGGGGATTCCCACCTGCTGATGATTTTGGCGATCCGCAACCGTTTCAAGGCGAGTCAGTTGGCGAACCGATTGAATTCCCAAACCGGAATTCAACATCAAGGGCGAGACTATCGGGGCATCACCATTTCCCAATATACCGAGGAGGGCGGAAAGCGCTACAGCATCGCCACCATCGGCGATCGCGTCTTGGTAGCCGCGACAGCCGAACCCATCGAGCGGGCGATCGACACCCTGCGGGGGGAACCCTCCCTAGCCGACGTCTGGGGGAGCGAAGACTTATTTTTCCACGACATCGCCGTTCCCAACCCCCTGATGACGATCTTCATTGCGGACTATGCCGGATTTGTGGAGCAAGCGGCCGAATTATCGGGGGAATCTTGGCGATCTTGGGGTGCCGTCTCCCGACTCACCCCCGTCGAGTCTGCCGCCATCGGCGTCGGCGTGGATGGGGAGGGGTTGCGCCTCAAAGGGGTGATGCGGCTGCAACCCCCGCCGACTTCGCCCGAATCCCCCCCCGAAGTGGGGGAATTGGTGGCCCGATTTCCCTCAGAAACCATCGCTTTGATCAACAGCCAGGGCATCGATCGCCTCTGGTCGCAACTGGTCGCCGGGGCGCCGGAAAATCCCCCGGTGCGGGACTTCGTGCGCCAGGTGCGGCGGGGTTTGCGGGCCCTCGACCTGGATGCCGACGGGGAGGTTTTCGGCTGGATGGACGGGGAATTTGCCCTGGGGGCGATCGCCTCCGACGACGGCATTCTCGCCCCTTTGGGGTTGGGCGGTGTCTTGTTGTTGGAAACGGGCGACCGCCCCCAGGCCGATGCCACCCTGGAGCAACTCGATGCGATCGTGGCCGAAAGCAACCCCCCCGTCGATGTCGAACGGCGCACCATTCAGGGGGTGGAGGTCACGGAATGGAACGACCCCGAACAGGGGACCCTGTTCGGACACGGGTGGCTGACCCCCGATACCCTGTTCGTCGCCTTCGGCGGCCCGGTGGTCGAAACGATCACACTCGTTCCCAATCCGAATCTCCCCGAAAATCCCAGATTTCAGAGGATCACCGAATCGTTACCCCGAGCCAATCACAGTTATGTTTATCTGGATATGGAGCATCTGGTGTCTTGGGCGACCGGTTACCTGCTGGCGGCGCCGGCCGTGGCTGTCGAACCCAAAACCCTGACGCTCCTCAATTCGATTCGCGGTGTCGGGATCAGCGCCGCCCGACCGACGAGCGATCGCATCGAAGTCGAAGTCTTGCTGGCCCTCAAACCCAAAAGAAATTGAAAAGTTATTGGTAAAAGCCCGTTGATGGGTAGGATTGAAACAGAAACCGTCACAGGGCGTGCATCAACCACCGTCGCGGCTGACGGTCGGCTCGACTTTTAACCGTCCCACTTTCCCCTCCGAAAGCCTCAACAATTCGAGCTCAAACTGTCGCCTCTAAACCGAAAAATTTTTGCTTTTTTCACATTGGCTGGACATCATGCGTATTCTGATCTATTCTTACAATTACTATCCCGAACCTATCGGCATCGCACCGTTGATGACCGAACTGGCCGAAGGGTTGGTCCGGCGGGGACACCAGGTGCGGGTCGTCACCGCCATGCCCAACTATCCCGAGCGCCAGATCTACGAAGGTTATCGGGGCAAGTTGTATTTGAACGAGGAGAGAAACGGAGTCCACATTCAGCGCAGCTTCGTTTGGATTCGGGGGCCGAAACCGGGTTTGAAAGCCCGGTTGATGTTGGACGGGAGTTTTATTTCCACCAGCATCCTCCAGGCTTTTCGGGGGTTCCGCCCGGACGTGATTTTCGCTACGGTGCCGCCCCTGCTGGTGTCCCTGCCGGTGAGCTTGTACGCTTGGGTGCGGCGCTGTCCGGTGGTGCTCAACCTCCAGGATATCGTTTCGGAAGCGGCGATGCGGGTCAAGTTGGTGGAGTCCGAAAGTCCGATCCTGCGGGTGGCGCGATCGGTCGAACAGTTGACCTATCAAAATGTCAGCCGGGTGAGCGTGATCGCGGAAGGGTTCAGAGATAAATTGCTCGAGCAGGGCATTCCCAAAGAAAAAATTATTTATATTCCCAATTGGGTGGATACGGATTTTATCCGACCCCTGCCGAAGCCGGAGAATTCGTTTCGGAAAGCCCACGGGTTGACCGATAAATTCGTGGTGCTGTACTCGGGCAATATCGCCCTGACTCAGGGGTTGGAAACGGTGATCGAAGCCGCTTCCAAGCTGCAACACATTCCCGAAATTGCGTTTGTCATTGTGGGAGAAGAAAGGGCACTCGGAAACCTGCGAGACTTTTGTCGCGCCCAAAATGCCGGGAACGTCTCACTCCTGCCCTTCGAGCCCCGGGAGCGGTTGCCGGAAATGTTGGCGGCGGCGGACGTGAGCCTGGTGGTGCAGAAACGGGATGTGACCGCCTTCAACCTGCCCTCGAAGATCCCGGTGATCCTGGCCAGCGGTCGGGCGATAGTGGCATCGGTCCCCGATACGGGGACGGCGAGGGTCGCCGTCCTCGAGAGCGGCGGCGGGGTCGTGATTCCCCCGGAAGATGCCCAGGCGATGGCCGATACCCTTTTGGAACTGTACCGCGATCGCCCCCGGGTCGAAGCCCTCGGCCGCAAGGGACGGCAATTTGCCGAAGACTGTTTCAGCTTCGAGCAGGCTTTGAATCAGTACGAGGCCCTGTTCGCGACGGTGGCCGGCGTCGAGTCTTAACTCGAGATCGGGTGTGGGGTGTCGGGGGGGGACGGAGAGATTAAGAAAAACCGGGGTCCGAAAAACGGATCGAGATTTGAGTTGCTAAAATATCACCATCAATGTAACCCGTCCCACTCGCAATGCCGTAACGTCAGGGGGAATTCGATCGCTTAATGTTGAACAATGCCCACGCTCAATCCGCCGACGGCTCCGCCGTCGCCACCGACCTCGGAGATCAGACCTTGGCCACCGCCATCGCCGCGGCCCGGGCGGCAGAAGACCGCAAAGGAGACCAGATCGCGCTGCTTCGGGTCACGGAAGTGTCTTACCTGGCCGATTACTTTTTGATCGTGACCGGTTTCTCCAATACCCAAGTCCGGGCCATCTACCAGGCGATCGCCCTTCATGTTGAGGAGCAAACCCAGCGACTCCCACTGAGAATTGAAGGCCAGGGCGAAGGATCTTGGGTGCTGGTGGACTACGGTGACCTGATCGTTCACATCCTCCTCCCGGAAGAACGGGAGTTCTACAACCTGGAAGCGTTCTGGGGCCACGCCGAACGGGTGGATTGGTCGGAATGGGTTTGAAAGATCGGCCGGCAGACGCAGCGATCGGAAGATGCCGCGATCGGCCGGAGTGCCGGATGTCGTCTGACGGTCGCCGATTCGCTATCATTAAGTTTTGATGCCGATGACAGGCTCGAATCCCGATTCAAAACGATAAGATCCCGAGCGCCGAAAAGACGATGAAAAAGGTTTCAGTTTCAGTCTGTCCCGTCCCGTCCGAACAGCTTCCCATCAACGAATACCAGGAACTCAAGGGGTCTTGGCCGTTCCACTGGGTGACGTTGGCCTGGCCCCAATATCTCCGGAAACTGGCCTGGGTGTGGGGGTGGAGTTGGCTGATTTTCGCCCCGGTGGCGGCGGCGAGTTTTTCACCCCAGCAGGCCCCGGTGCAGTTCGTGTTGAGTGCGGGGGCCGGTTCGAGTTTGATTCTGACCCTGGTCGTCCTGCGGTTGTACCTGGGCTGGTGGTACATCCGATCGCGCCTGAACAGTCCGACGGTATTTTACGAGGAGTCCGGGTGGTACGACGGCCAAACTTGGCCGAAAACCCCGGAATTCGTCGTCCAGGATCGCCTCATTTTGAATCATCAAGTCCGCCCCCTCCTAGACCGACTCCGACAGACGTTCTACGGTCTGGGGACGATTTTGGCGATCGGGGGGTCGATTTGGATCGGCTACAACGGCGCGATCGCGGGCTGAATTTTGACGATCAATCACACTATTTTGAAGACGACATGACAAGGGGAAAACGGATACAGGCAACGGAATTGGAAGTGAGACTGTTGCGGGAAGGAATTACGGAAGCCGTCCATCGCATCCAAGCGACCGTCTGCGATAACCGGGGGCGAATTCTATTTGTCGCCGGCCACCCGGATACGGGGACTTTCGTGCGTTCCGCGCTCAAACCCTTCCAAGCTCTGGCCGTGACGAATACGGGGACCTTGGAGCGCTACGACCTGACAGACCGGGACCTGGCGATCGTGTGCAGTTCCCATCACGGCGACATTGAACAGGCACGGCAGGCGTTCAACATCCTGTGGCGGTGCGACATCGACCCCTCTCACCTGCAGTGTCCGACACCGCCCGGGAAGCGCAGCCCCCTCCAACACGGCTGTTCCGGGAAACACGCCGGGATGCTGGCGGTGTGCCGGCAGCGACACTGGCCGCTGGAGACCTATTTGCAGCGCAAACACCCCGTCCAACAACTGATCATCTCCAAGGTGGGGGAGCTGCTGGGGATGCCCGGGGACGAATTCATCGGCGCCCGGGACGACTGCGGGGCACCGACCTATTACATGGAACTGTCCCAGATCGCGACGCTGTACGCCAAGCTGGCCTCGGGGGACAATTTGGATATGGAGCGGATCGTGCGATCGATGACCCACCATCCCGAGTTCGTCGCCTGGGAGGGACATTTCGACACGGAACTGATGCGACTCACGCAAGGGCAACTGGTCAGCAAGGCCGGGGCCGAGGGCGTCCAGTGCGTTGGCCGGGTCGGCGAGGGCATGGGACTGGCGATCAAGGTGATGGACGGGGCCAAACGGGCGAAGTACGCGATCGCCATCCACCTGCTCACCCAGATGGGTTGGATCAGCCCCGCGATCGCCGAAACCCTTGCGGAGCAGTTCATGAGCCTCAACGACTTCAAGCGGTTGGAGGTGAGCGGAGAATTAATGATGGTTTAGGGGTTGCGGTTTTGGAAAAAGTCATTTATAGTATATAGATGTGCCGCGGGGTAGAGCAGTCTGGTAGCTCGTCGGGCTCATAACCCGAAGGTCAGTGGTTCAAATCCGCTCCCCGCTATTTCTGAAAGCTCCAATCCGGCAATGGTTACAGCGCTTGACTCAATACGCTATGACCGTTTGTCTACTTAAAAATTACTCATAACCCATTCCTCACACAGGTTAATTGATGGGTCAATTGTTGATTAATCAATCAATTTTGACTAAAAAATCAAAACTCCCATCACAAAACTGAAAACCTGTCAAATCAGAGATTCACCTGTTATTCTCCCCCCCCTGGACGCGGCGGGAAATTCCGTGGCGGGGCTATTTTTGATCGAGGAAATGGCGCGATCGCTCGTTCTCAGCCTGTTTGACTGACGGAAGGAATCGTCCGGGGCGATCGCACGGACAAACCCGGAATAGTCAGTTGTACGGGGGGCAAACTCTTTTCCGAAATGGCCGTCTTTTGACGGTTGGGAGTGCCGGAAAAAATCTCTTGATTTATCATTTCCCGTATCAATTCTTTAACGACGGTCGTGGCGACGGAATTTCCGATCTGGCGATAGGCATCTGCGGTGGAAGGCGTTTTTTTAAAATTATCAGGAAAACCCATAATTTTATAACATTCTTCCAACGTCAATTTCCGCACCCGGTCTTCCTCGGGCAAATAAATAAAAAATCGGCCCGACGACTCCTGAGACGGTAAAGTGGGGTGAACTCCATCAACGGAATAAATCCGATTCGGTTGGCGGTGAACTCGCGATAAATGTTCGGTATTGGGGCGGACTCCTTTTTTCCAAATACTTTTATTTCTGTAACCGACAAAAATCAACCCCGAATCTTGTTGTTTGGGATTCTCGATCAGGGTGTATTCCTCCGGAGACAGATAATCGAAGTTATCTTGAGGCAATAAAAATTCTCTCAAGCGGGGAATGGGCGTTATTTTCGGCAACTTATAAAACTCAAACCGCTTATATTTCGAGCCGACGATAAAAACCCTTTCCCGGTTTTGGGGCAATCCGAAGTCTTTGGCGTTCAAAAGTTCGTGGCTGATGAAATAGCCCAAATTGCGGAGTTCATTTAAAATAATTTGAAACGTCTTTCCCTTTTCAATATGCAGCAAATGCTTGACATTTTCCAAAATAAAAACGTCTGGCTGCTTGTGTTTCAACAGTTCGCAGAGATAGAAAAAAATCGTCCCCCGTTGGTCCGAGAACCCCCGCCGCCTGCCGCAAATGCTGAAAGGCTGGCAGGGAAAACCGGCGGTTATCAGATCGACATCGGGAAGGGTGGAAAAGTCAATTTCCGAAATGTCTGCTTCCGGATATTCGCCGAAATTTTCATAATAAACTTGACGGCAAGATTCGTTGATTTCGCAAGAGTAAAGGCATTTCAATCCCGCCCGTTCGAGGGCGATTCTGAATCCCCCAATTCCGGCGAAAAGATCTGCGAAGGTGAAATCGGCCATTTCAAAAATTCAACTGTACAGTAATAAATTATATATCGTCTCAACACATTGATGTTGTCGGGCTGTCGAAACGCCACGACCCCGAATTGGAGATCCTCCAAAGTCTCAGGGAACCCTGCGATCGCAAAACCTACGGCGAAAAACTTCGGCAGGCTATAAACCGACTCGGGAAATCCGTGCGAACCGTGCAGCGTCTCATCATCGCGATCGCGTCGATGTCAAAAAATGTTACAATCTCAATCGGATTCTCGGCTTCGGGAAACGGCAACCTCAAAGTCTGAAAACGGTGAATAATCACGACGGATCGCAACCTGCGTTACGAGCAAAATTTAGCCGATCGCAAAATTGCCATCGTCATTTTGATGACGACCTCCCCGATCGCATCATGACAACATTCGATAGCACCAAGCTCCAACTCCCCAAAATTCTGGCAGATATTTTGGCAGGTAAGATCCAACTCCCAGACTTCCAGCGAGGATGGGTTTGGGACGATCGCCTGTTATTCTCCCCCCCTGGACGCGGCGGGAAATTCCGTGGCGGGATTATTTTTGATCGAGGAAATGGCG
>NZ_JAYFER010000295.1:0-4794 GCF_055795065.1 Lyngbya sp. CCY1209 | reverse complement strand
CCTAGATGCCTCGGCGGAAAGGATGATTACAAAAACCTCCAACTGCTGCACCGCCACTGTCACGATGCCAAGACTGCAATAGATGGTAGTCAAAGCAAGAGTCGTACTCATGACAATGAGACGACTGAACTAGGAGCCGTGTGAGGTGAAAGTCTCATGCACGGTTTTGAATGGGAGGGGGAGATGGTGACATCTCTCTCGACCCCTAATCTCCCGCAGGAAAATGCTGGTGGGGGCCTTAAGTTGTTATTGTGAATAACGGTTATGAACGAACAGGATTGTTCGGCCGTTTATGATGAACTGGTCGAAATACTTAACGAATTGGAATTAACCTGGGTCGCCGAACAGGTTGAGGACGTGGTGAGTGCCGGAAAAACGGTCGAGGAGATGGTGGCGGGGCGAAAGTCCCCCGATTTGAAATTGGCGTATCACAGCCCCCAGGAGCGGTTATTATTGCTGATCGATGCGGTCGATCGCGCCATTATTTCGGGTGCGGAAATAGATCGAGAAATTGCGGATGTTTTGGGCCACGAAGCGCTGACTTTGGAGGTGAAGCCGGAAATCCGGTTCGCCTCGGCGGTGGGGGGAAAGGGGAAGTTATTCAAATTTTCTCCCGACCCGATCTCGGCGCGATCGCAGCAGTGCGATCGGTTAAAAATGACGTTGGAACAGTTGCGATCGGAGGTGGAAAAAGATGGCGGTTAATGCGTCCCTGTTGCGGGATATAAAAACCCAGTTGGCATCGACAATCAATCCCGATTTTAAAACAGAAAAAGAGGCGGGCGATCGGTTCAAGTTTTACATCTTCAGTATCATCGTCAAAGCGGCTCGAAATGAAGGGGCGTTGGTTTACTATAAAGATGTTGACAAAAACAATCCGGAAACCCTCGTTTTTCGCAAGCGAGCCGGACAACTTTACGACGCCACCCAACCCTACACCCACGCGGTTATCGAATTTCCCAATAAACCCCCGCTGGAAATTCACATGGGGGTAAAAGTTCACGGGCGCCTGCGGGTGTTGTACGACTGCGATATCTGCGTCCTGTACAAAATCGAAGCCGATGCCTGCCGGAATAACCGCCGGGAACCCCGGGCGTCGCGGATTTTGCTGGCGGTTAATTGCGAACATTACGCCTCCCAATTGAAGCTGGAATTCGCCCAGGCGTTTTTGGCGTTGGCGTCGGAGTTGCGGGTGGCGGGGGAGTGCTATTTTGTCTCGAACAGTGCGTCGGACGTGGCGGGTAAACTGCTGGCGAGTCGGAAGCGGAAGTGGGAGTGCGACATTGTTCCCGGAAAGGCGAACAATGTGAATCGGTTGATGTACGGCTTCCAGGCAATTTTTAAAGATTTCAAAGCCAAAAGTTGAGATATAATTCGCGTAGCACGAGCTTCTAGCTTGTGATTGACTGATGATAATTTGAGTTTTTCACAGGCAGGATGCCTGTGCTACCCGATATGAATGATATTTTTTTGGAAATTCACACCGATCTGGTTCGAGAGGCTCCGGGGGGCGATGAGTACACCCGAAAGGCGTTTCAGATGCTGCCATCCCTGTCGAAACCGAATATTTTGGATGTCGGTTGCGGCCCCGGTGCCCATACGTTGGAACTGGCGAGGTTGACGGATGGGACAATTACCGCGATCGACACCCACCAACCCTATTTGGATCGCCTGCAAGCCGCCGCCGAAGCCGCCGGTTTTCAGGATCGGATTACCGGTTTGAATCAAACCATGTCGTCCTTGCCCTTTCCGCGATCGCATTTCGATCTCATTTGGGCTGAAGGTTCCATTTATATTATCGGTTTTGAAACGGGTTTGACGGACTGGAAACTCTGTCTCAAACCGGACGGTTATTTGGTGGTGAGTGAGTTGGTTTGGTTGCGGGAAAATCCGCCGTCGGAGGTGGCGGAGTTTTGGGGAGAAAACTATCCGGGGATGAAACATTTGTCCCAAGTTCCGGAGATGATTTCTCGCTGCGGCTATCAACTCCTCGACCATTTTACGATTCCTGAAACCGGCTGGACTGATTATTATGATGGGGTGGAGTCCAGAATTAATACCCTCTCCGATATCTATAAAAATGATGATGAGGCCCGGGAAGTTTTGGAGATGGAACGGCAGGAGATTGAGATGTATCGAAAATATAAGGATTGGTATGGATATGAGTTTTTTGTGATGAAATTGAAGTGATAAACCTAGCCTTGTGGATGGGCAACCCTATAAGGTTGCACCCAAGGATGGGCAACCCGAGACGATTGCCCCCACAAAAACGGGCAACCCTATAAGGTTGCCACCACAAAAACGAGTCAGCCTCAAACAAGCGGATCTGATATAATTTTTAACTGATGCGATCGCATCTCGATAACGGAAGCGATCGCGGTCAAAATAGCCGATATTAAATGCCAATTGTCAATGTCCTCAATTTCCCGCGAAAATCTCAGAAAAAAAATTTTGGAAATGGTCGAAGATTCTCAACCCGATCCCACCCAGTGGTTTGAAAACCTGTACGCCTGGTCTGGGGGCGATCCGGCCCGCATTCCGTGGGCGACATTGGCGGTTCATCCCCAACTGCAAGCATGGCTGGAAAATCACCCGATTCGGGATAACAATAAAACGGCTTTGGTGCTGGGTTGCGGGTTGGGAGATGACGCGGAAGGGTTGGCGAAGTGTGGCTATCAGGTGACGGCTTTTGATATTTCCAAAACTGCGATCGCCTGGTGTCGCCAAAGGTTCCCCGATTCCCCGGTCAACTACACCGTCGCAGATTTGTTGAACCTCGATCCGGAGTGGCGGGAACGGTTCGATTTCGTGCTGGAATCTCGCATCACTCAATCCCTGCCTTTGGACGTGCGATCGCGGGCGATCGGTGCGATCGCAGATCTCGTTTCCCCCGGCGGTATCTTATTATTAATTACCCGATATCGCCCCACCGAAGCACCCCCGGACGGCCCGCCCTGGCCGCTGTCGGAGGGTGAACTGTCTCAATTTCAAACCTTCGGATTGGAAGAAATTCAACGCCGTCAATTTTCGGAAGACAGAAATCCTGACGTGACGCAGTTTTGTCTCGAATACAGAAAATCTCGTTAATGAGAAATTGAGAAAATGGAACGTTCGCCAAACGCCGAAACTCAAGCATTTCTCAATCTGATTGCTGAGTCCGATCGCCCCCCTCTCCATACCCTGACGCCGGCGGAATTGAGAAGCCTCAATCAGATGTTCCTCAACTCTTCTCACCCGCCGGAACCGCTGGAAAAGGTGGAAAATCGCACCATTCCCGGCCCCGGCGGGGAACTGCCGATCCGCATTTACACCCCCGCCGGAAACCCGCCATTTCCGGTTCTCGTTTACTTCCACGGCGGGGGTTACGTTCTGGGGGATTTGGATATGGTGGATAGCATCTGCCGGACTCTAGCAAATGGGGCAAAATGTATCGTCGTTTCGGTGGATTATCGTCTGGCGCCGGAACATCCATTTCCCGCCGCGATCGCGGATGGATTCACCGCAACAGAGTGGGTATTCAACCAAGCGGAAACCTTCGGAGGCGATCGCGATCGCGTGGCGGTGGGGGGCGAAAGTGCCGGGGGAAATTTGGTGGCGGTGGTGGCGTTGATGCGGCGCGATCGCTCCTTGCCACCACTCGTTTATCAATTGCTTATTTATCCATCAACCCAGGTAGACATCGAGACAGAATCTCGCCAAAAATTTGCCGATAACTATTTTTTAACCGCCGATTCAATTGCTTATTTTTGCCGGCTTTATCTTCCCGATATCACTAAAAGACGAGATCCCCTGGCTTCCCCTCTCTTGACAAAAGAGTTATCCAACTTGCCCCCCGCATTGATTATCACCGCCGAATTCGACCCCCTGCGGGATGAGGGACAAGCCTACGGCGATCGCCTCAAAAAAGCCGGAGTTCCCGTCCAAATCTCCTGCTATCCGGGCACGATTCACGCCTTCGTCAACCTCGCCGGAATCCTCAGTCAAGGACGGGAAGCCTTGGCGGAATCTGCGATCGCCTTAAAACGGGCGTTTTATTCTGAAAATTGATCTCGCAGAATGGGAGTCATGAAACGAACTTTTTATGCCGCTTTGAGTTTTCCCATCATCCTCAGTTTCGGGATCGTCGCCAACTCCACTCCCAAACCCACCCCGGAACAAATTCGAGACGCCTGTGCCGAAGATCGAGCCGATCGCCTCCCCATCCCCTTTGAAGATTTGTCACCCGACGAACCTTCTTTTCGGGAAATCATGAGACTTTATTATTGCAAAACGGCGACAAATTCGGCCTGCATTCCCACCCCTATTATACCTCAAAATGGGGCGATTTTAGATAATAGCCGGGAAGATCGCGCCGATCTGATAATCTGGGATTTTGACTGGTCCGACTGTCCCGGCGCCACCCAATATCACCTGTACGTCATCGGCGAAAATGCCCGAAATCCCGTCATCGACATCGACACCCTTTCCCAGTCTTCCCATCGCGAAATCAGCGCGGGTTATATCGGCGATCGTAACCGCTTAAATTGGACGTGGAAAGTCCGGGCAAAAATCAACGGAGAATGGGGCGAATGGTCGGAAATTCGCACCTTCGACGTGGAACCCCTCAACACCGATCCCCCCTCCCGGCGTTGATGATAGGCAAGAGGCAATCGGCAAAAGTTTGAAGCCGCTTCAGAAGATGGCACCCAGGAATAATAACTGTTTAAGCGGACATGATATATAGCGCTGCTAGAGGGGGTGTAGGGTGTAGGGTGTAGGGTGTAGGGAGGGGAAATTCCCTCGACATCAGGGTTT
>NZ_JAYFER010000294.1:0-14070 GCF_055795065.1 Lyngbya sp. CCY1209 | reverse complement strand
ACGTATGACGGAAACTGGGTCTATTGGGCAACAAGGAGAGGGAAATCACCAGAAATCTCAAACCGAGAAGCCCGACTACTAAAAGACCAGAAAGGTAAATGCAAATGGTGCGGACAGCACTTCACCATTGAAGACAAATTGGAGACCGACCATATCATTCCTAAACGCCTCGGCGGAAAGGATGATTATAAAAACCTCCAACTGCTGCACCGCCACTGTCACGATGCCAAGACTGCCATAGATGGTAGTCAAAGCAAGAGTCGTACTCATGACAACGAGACGGTTGAACTAGGAGCCGTGTGAGGCGAAAGTCTCATGCACGGTTTTGAATGGGAGGGGGAGATGGTAACATCTCTCTCGACCCCTAATAATGCCATCAAAACGCGCCGTCAAAAGGGATCGCCATCTGCCGACCGACCCTTGAAACCCCACCACCCACAGTCCATGATTGACCAACACCACGACACGATTTTAATCGTCGAGGACGACCGCACCAATTTGAGTTTCATGGCCGACGCCCTCGCCCGGTCGGGCTGCAAAATTGAGATGGCGGCGAACGGAATTGAAGCCATCGCCCGGGCGAAATCGGGCCGGCTCGACCTGATCCTCCTAGATATCGTCATGCCGGGGATGGACGGCTTTGAAACCTGCCGCCGTCTGAAACAATCCCCCGCCACCTCCGACATTCCGATCATTTTGATGACCGCCCTCGACGATACCGCCGATAAAGTCAAAGGGTTGTCCCTCGGCGCCGTCGATTACATCACCAAACCCTTTCAGGCCGAAGAAGTCCTCGCCCGCATCAACGTCCATCTGCAGATGCGATCGCTCACCCAGGAACTCGAAAACCGCAACTCCGAACTCGAACGGCGGGTCGTCGAGCGCACCGCCGAACTCACCCGCGCCCTGAATGACCTGCGAAAATTTCAACTGCAACTGGTGCAGAGCGAAAAAATGTCCGCCCTCGGCCAGTTGGTGGCCGGAGTCGCCCACGAAATCAACAATCCCATCGGTTTCATCGAGGCGAATTTGAGCCACGCGAGTCTATATGTCTTCGACTTGCTCGAACATTTGCAACTGTACCGAGAGGCGCTCCCCGCCCCGCCCGAAAAGATTCTCGACCACGGGGAGGCCATCGACCTGGACTATTTGATGGAGGACCTGCCGAAAATGATCGCCTCCATGCGGGTGGGGACCGAGCGCATCCGCAACATCAGCCTCAGTTTGCGGACCTTCTCCCGCGCCGACGCCAACGAGGCGGTTCCCTTTGACCTGCACCAGGGCATCGACAGCACGCTGTTGATTTTGCAACACCGCCTGAAGGCCAACAGCGATCGCCCCGCCATCAAAGTGATCAAACAATACGGCAACCTGCCCTCGGTCAAGTGCTACCCCAGCCAACTCAACCAGGTGTTCATGAACTTGATCGGCAACGGCATCGACGCGATCGACTGCGCCAGTGCCGGGATGAGTTACGAGGAACTGGAAAAAAACCCCCACTGGATCAAAATTACCACCCAACTCGGAGCGGACGGAGACTCGGCGGTCATTTCCATCGAGGATAACGGGGTGGGGATGAGTGGGGAGATCCAACAGAAAATTTTCGACTACCTGTTCACCACTAAACCCCTCGGCAAAGGCACGGGCATCGGCCTGGCCATCTCCCGCCACATCGTCGAAGAAAAGCACCGGGGCCACTTGAGTTGTTCCTCCCAACCCAACTGCGGCGCGAGCTTCCGCATCACCATCCCCCTGTGAAGGTCGGTATTAGGGAGTCGGTATTAGGGAGTCGGGATGGGGAGTCGAAACACAAATCGATAACAATTAATTATCAATGATCAATGATCAATGATCAATTAAACGGTCCACTCCGATGCCCGGGACCCCAGGTCGATGGGGATGCTGACCGCTTTGCCCAGGCGGGGTTTGTCCCGGGTGTTGAGGATGTGGACTCTCACCTGTTCCCCGCAGCCCAGACCGTTGAGATAGTCCGCGATCGCCTCGAGGCGCTCCAAATATTCCGCCTCCGTCATCGGAAAAGATGCCTGTTCCAGATACTTCCACATGATCTGCACGAAAATTTTTCCCCGCGTCCGCCGCAGTTGCATATCGTAGGACACGCCCCACTTGTCCAACAGAAGCTCGTGTAACTCCCGGCCCGTCATGACCCCCCTCCCGTGAAAACTGCATTTACAAAACTTAACAATAAAAGACCAAGTTAAAAAAATGTAATAATACTCTGATGAATGGACGTAAGTCCTACAGTCAAGGTGCTGTGCGGATTTTAGCTGTCCTAGCAGACAAAGTGCAATTTTTCAAGCGATCTGCAGATAAAAATTGACCGCGCCTTTGGAAAGAAACGTAACATAACCACAGAACAAGAGCGTCAATCATGACTCAAATTTCTGGAAGCTCCGATGTCCCCAACATGGGACGTCGCCAATTCATGAACCTGCTGACCTTCGGATCGGCAACCGGGGTGGCGTTGGGTGCGCTGTATCCCTTCGTCAAATACTTCATCCCCCCCACCAGCGGCGCGGCCGGGGGCGGCGTCATCGCCAAAGATGCCCTCGGCAACGACGTCGTCGCCAGCGAATTTCTGGAGACTCACAACGTCGGCGATCGCGTCCTGGCCCAAGGACTCAAGGGCGATCCCACCTACCTGGTGGTGGAAACCGACGGCAACCTCGCCGACTACGGCCTCAACGCCGTCTGCACCCACCTGGGTTGCGTCGTCCCCTGGAACGGCAGCGAGAACAAGTTCATCTGTCCCTGCCACGGATCTCAGTACGATGTCACGGGTAAAGTGGTGCGGGGACCCGCACCCCTGTCCCTGGCCCTCGTCCACGCCGACGTGGTGGACGACAAGGTGAGCTTTACCCAGTGGACGGAAACCGACTTCCGCACCGACAAAGAACCCTGGTGGACTTAACCGCGATCGGAGTTCGGATGGAACCCCTCCATCCGCCCGTTCCCGCCCGATCATCGTTTTTGAACGTTGCCAGAAGACTTCTGCTAGACCCAAACGGGTCGGCGGTGAGAGAATATCCATTTGAGAGAGCTAGAACATTCCGATGTCAAATACTGACCGATTCGCGATTCTGCGTCGTGGCATTGGGGCAACCGTGAAGGTGTTGTTGGTTGCCGTCGCAACCCTGACCCTTTTCCTGGCCGGCGATCTGGTACAGCCCCAGAGTGCCGCGGCCTATCCTTTCTGGGCCCAGGAAACCGCCCCCGAAACCCCCCGGGAAGCCACGGGCCGCATCGTCTGCGCGAACTGCCACCTGGCCGCCAAGCCGACCGAAGTGGAAGTTCCCCAGTCCGTCCTGCCGGACACCGTTTTTAAAGCCGTGGTGAAAGTCCCCTACGACACCGACATACAGCAGGTGTTGGGAGACGGCAGCAAGGGCCCCCTGAACGTGGGCGCCGTCCTGATGCTCCCCGAAGGGTTCAAAATCGCCCCCCCCGATCGCATCCCCGAAGAACTGGCCGAGGAAGTGGGCGGCCTTTACTTCCAGCCCTACCGGGAAGATCAAGACAACGTGGTGATCGTCGGACCGATTCCGGGCGACCAGTACCAGGAAATCGTCTTCCCCGTGTTGTCCCCCGATCCGAACACGGATAAATCCATCAACTTCGGCAAATTTGCCATCCACGCCGGAGGCAACCGCGGCCGGGGTCAATTGTATCCGGCCGGAAACGCCAGCAACAATGCCGTCTACAAGGCGTCTGTAGCCGGAACCATCACCCAAATTACCCAGGAAGAGTATGTTGGCTACCAGGTCAGCATCGCAACCGCCGACGGGGAAACCGTGGTGGATACCGTACCGCCCGGACCCGAGTTGATCGTCTCCGAAGGTCAAGAAGTGGCGGCGGGCGAAGCCCTGACCAGTGACCCCAACGTGGGCGGCTTCGGCCAGGACGATACGGAAATCGTCCTCCAGAGTTCCGGCCGCATCACGGGTCTGCTGGCATTTTTTGCCCTGGTGATGCTGACCCAGATCTTGCTGGTTCTGAAGAAGAAACAGGTGGAGAAGGTTCAAGCCGCCGAAATGAATTTCTAGTCGGACTCGAACCGATCTGACATTTTCCCGTGAGGGGTGAGGTGCGGACTGGGGGGCGATCGCTTCCGAGGCCGCACCGAGCCCCTCACACGCTTTCAGGGAGTTGGGGGTAGGGAGTAGGGAGTAGGTAACATTTCACTTGCAAATTTCTAGCAGTCGCCCGGGTCGGTCGGACAGCGAACCCCTCTGAAACTCAGACAGTGGGCGCTTTTTTTCCCGATGGCCTTCTGGAGCTGTTGCCTGTTGCCTATTGCCTGTTGCCTGCTATACATTGCGGCGAATGGTATTTATTTTCTCCCCGTTCCTGTTATTATGATCTGAACGTTAAGATTTCAAGTTGAAAACGTGGCGATCGCGAAACAGACAATTCAAGTCGGAAATTGGGAGTGGTTTTATCGGGAAGCACACCCCGAAACCCCCACGGATAAACTGCCCATCTTGTTTCTGCACGGGCTGGTTTCCCAAAGTTACAGTTGGTCCGCGATTTTGGAAGAAGTGGCGGCGAAGGGATACCGCGCGATCGCGCCCGACTGGATCGGATCGGGGTTTTCCGCCAAACCGGACAAGCGCGATTTCGCCTACACCCCCGACGCCTTTATCAAAGCCCTGGGAGAGTTTTTGGAAGCCCTGGAACTGCCGAAATTTCATCTGGTGGTGCAGGGATTTTTGGGGTCTGTGGGGTTGCAATACGCCCTGCGTCACCCCGACCAAATCGAACGGCTATTGATCTTGAATACCCCCCTTTCGCCGGAGGCGAAATTGCCCTGGAAAATCAAACAGATGGGGTGGCCGTTCGTGGGGGATATGATGACCCAAGATCCCCTGCTAGTCGATCGCACCTTGGAGGGTGGAAGTCGGTACGTTTTGGAAGATAAAGATCTCGATGTCTATCGCCGCCCCTTTTTGCAGGCTTCCGCGACGGGGCGATCGCTCATGGCGACGATCAAAAACCTGCAATTGAAAGAGGCGACGGCTGAAATTGCCTGCGGTTTTCAAAACTGGGAACATCCCACCGAAATTCTGTGGGGAATAGCCGACCCGTGGCTCGACGTTTCCCAAGCCGAGAATTTTGCCAAATCCGTTTCCGGGTCGGTGTTGGTGAAGCTGGAGAAAGGCGGACATTACCCCCAGGATCACTGGCCGCAGGAAATCAGCGAATCGTTGTTGCTGTTCCTGCGAAAACAGGCGGTTTGATTTAGTTTCCGTAGGGCCGACGGCAGAACATATAGACGGATTCAAAATCCGCGCCCATGCGGTCGGCGATGTCTTCCTGGCGGTCGAGAATCAGGCTGCGATTTTGTTTGGCGGCCATGCGGGTCGTGCCGCTGGCGGTTCCCTGCTCCCACTCATTATTTCCAATTTTGTACTTGTAATGACAGGCAAAATTTGTGATTTCCGCCCGGGCGGGGGCTGGCGCCAGGGGAATCATAGATAAAGCGGCGATCGCCGTCAAACTTAATACCCGTTTCATAAGTACCTCCTGTCCATGTAGCTTTTGCTTCTATCTCTACAGTGGGCCAGAAGTCTTAAAATCCAATTAATCAGACCTTAACCTATGCTGAAAATTGGCTGAATTTTTCCTGGGTCGATTTGACGTGTAATTTATCTTCCGAATTATGGTCTAATTTTAAATCTTTGGAGGGATGATCCGCAACGCGAAAAACGATAACTTGGCGATCGGATTTGAACAAACGGCCGGGCGATCGCCCCGTCGATGCCTGCGGCCCCCTCCAATCCGGGCGAAATTGTGATGAAATATTGACGCCACCCCAAAATTCCGGAGCCGTTGACCGCCGTGGGGAGGGGTGGCAGCCCCGAAACCGCCACCGGGTCGATGCCGGGACAGGCCCGGGCCGCCAGGGTGCGATGGGCGAAGGCGAGCCGAAAATTTCCCCGCCCCCCGCTTCCCGGTCATTGTCCGGGGTGAGCCGGCCCCGGTCGGCAACGACATCACCGTCAGCCCCCGGAAAAGAAAAGTCGAGTCTACAATTTGGGCATAAGTCAAGACTCCAGTTATCACCCATTATAATTAAGATAAACTTATCTAAAACCCGATGGGCAATGGATTCGAGGACAGATCTCGATAAGGAATCCCATAAAATTGGTCAATTCTTCGATTAAATAGGTAAAGTAAACTATAGGCTCAGTGAACTTGCCGACTCCCGGATACGAAATGTTTCCGGAGACAGCCAGTTCGACAGTCCGATTCCCCCGGACAGCCCATGTCCGGGCTGGGGAGGCGACTCCCCGTCGCCCCCCGTCGGTTCGATCCGCCTTTCACGTCCCCGGCCCCGGCTAGATGGGGTGGAAACGGATGTCAGTCCGGATTTGCAGCCCGGGCCTCCCCGGTTTCCCGGACAAGCAGGAGAAATTTACGATAAGCTCATTTGTGATGAGGAGATAGCAAACCTATGCCACAGCTTGAAACGATTGCCGAACTCGATTTTCAAAACGAAACCTATAAAGATGCCTACAGCCGGATCAACGCGATCGTGATCGAAGGGGAACAGGAAGCCTACGACAATTACATCCAATTGGGCGATCTGCTGCCCAACGATCGCGAAGAACTGAGCCGTCTGGCAAAAATGGAAAAGCGTCACATGAAGGGATTCCAAGCCTGCGGCCGGAACCTGGAGGTCACGCCCGACATGGAGTTTGGCCGCTCATTCTTCGCCCAACTGCACGGAAATTTTCAAAAAGCCTCTTCCGAAGGCAAGGTCGTGACCTGTTTGCTGATCCAATCCCTGATCATCGAAAGTTTTGCGATCGCCGCCTACAACATCTACATCCCCGTCGCCGACCCCTTCGCCCGCAAGATCACCGAAGGCGTCGTCAAAGACGAGTACACCCACCTCAATTACGGCGAGGAGTGGCTCAAAGCCCACTTTGAGGAGTCCAAAGCCGAACTCGAGGAGGCCAACCGCCAAAACCTCCCCCTCGTCTGGAAAATGCTCAACCAGGTCGAAAAGGATGCCGCCGTCCTGGGGATGGAAAAAGAAGCCCTGATCGAGGACTTCATGATCGCCTACGGGGAAGCCCTGAGCAATATCGGCTTCACCACCCGCGAAATCATGCGGATGTCGGCTTACGGTTTGGCTGCAGTTTAAGGTCAGGTTGAGATTTTGAATCTGAATCTCTGGCAAAACGGGCAGGTCGGGAGCGACGAAATCTTCGTCGCGCACCCGCCTGCTCCTTCTACAGCGAACGTCTATCTTGACACCTCACCCCGGGTTGCGGAGGACTCCTGTGAACGTGCCAGGGAAAGCGGGAAATCGGCTGGCTTCACAAGAGGATGTCAATTCAAATCAATTTAATTTCAAATCATGTTTGGTCTCATCGGTCATCTTACGAGTTTGGAACACGCCCAGGCTGTCGCTCGGGATTTGGGTTATCCGGAATACGCCGACCAAGGGCTAGATTTCTGGTGCAGCGCCCCGCCCCAAATTGTCGATCACATCAAAGTTACGAGCATTACCGGCCAGGTGATTGAGGGCAAGTATGTGGAGTCCTGCTTTTTGCCGGAAATGTTGGCAACCCGCCGGCTCAAAGCCGCCACCCGCAAAATTATCAACGCGATGGCCCACGCCCAAAAAAATGGCATCAACATCACGGCGTTGGGGGGATTTTCCTCGATTATTTTTGAGAAATTCAATCTGGATCAGATCGGACGCATCCGCAACATTAAGTTAGAGTTCGATCGCTTCACCACGGGAAACACCCACACCGCCTACATCATCTGCCGTCAGGTGGAACAGGCCGCCCCGCACTTGGGGATCGACTTGTCCAAGGCGACGGTGGCCGTCTGCGGGGCGACGGGGGACATCGGCAGCGCGGTCTGTCGCTGGCTCAACGCCCGCATGGACGTGGGAGAATTGCTATTAATTGCCCGCGATCGCGATCGCCTCAATCACCTGCAAGAAGAACTGGGGCGGGGCAAAATCATGGCCCTCGACGAGGCCCTCCCCCAAGCCGACGTGGTGGTTTGGGTCGCCAGTATGCCCAAAGGCGTGGAGATCGACCCCGAGACGCTGAAAAAGCCCTGCCTGCTCATCGACGGCGGCTACCCCAAAAATATGGGGACCCAAATCCAGAGCCCCGGCGTGTACGTCCTCGAAGGTGGCATCGTCGAACACGCCCTGGACATCGACTGGAGAATCATGAACATCGTCAACATGAACGTCCCGGCCCGACAGTTGTTCGCCTGCTTCGCCGAGTCGATGCTGTTGGAGTTCGAGACAATTTACACCAATTTCTCTTGGGGACGCAATCAAATCACCCTGGACAAAATGGACTTGATCGGCAAGATCTCGATCAAACACGGCTTCAAACCGCTGATGCTGTCCACTTGAATAATTGATAATTGATAATTGATAATTGATAATTATCAATTCATTGGCCGGCCCCCCTGCCCAGCAACAGGGGGGTTAAAAACCGAATCCGAGATTAATCTCTCAGTTTTTCCGACCAAACCCGAGTCGGCAGGCCCCAAACGTAGATAAATCCCTCGGCGGCTTTGTGGTCGAAGATATCCTCCGCCCCGTAGGTCGCTAGATCCATGCTGTACAGGGAATTCTCAGATTGACGGCCGACGATGGAGCAATTGCCTTTGAACAATTTCACCCGCACGGTTCCCGTCACCCGTTCCTGGGTTTGGGCGATGAAGGCGTCGATCGCACCTTTTAAAGGACTGAACCACAAACCGTTATACACAATTTGGCTGTAGGTTTCCTCGATGCCCCGCTTGTAGCGGGTGACGTCGGCCGTCAACACCAAACTTTCCAGATCCCGGTGGGCCTGAATCAACGCCACCATCGCGGGAGATTCGTAAATTTCCCGGGACTTGATCCCCACCAGGCGGTTTTCGATCATGTCGATGCGCCCGACCCCGTGATTTCCGGCGATTTCGTTCAATTTTCCGATCAAGGCGACTCCCGGCATCGCCTCGCCGTTCAGGCTGACGGGGACGCCCTTTTCAAAGCCGATCTCCACATATTCCGCCTCGTCGGGGGTGTCCGCGATCGCTTTCGTCATCCCGTAAACCTCTTCCGGCGGTTCCGTCCAGGGATCTTCGAGGCATCCGGCCTCGATCGCCATTCCCAGCAAGTTGCGATCAATACTGTAGGGGGAGGACTTTTTCACCGGGAAGCTGATCCCGCATTTTTCCCCGTAGGCGATGGTTTCTTCCCGACTCATCCCCCACTCCCGAGCCGGGGCCAGGATTTTGATTTTCGGGTTCAGGGCGCCGATGGAGACATCGAACCGCACCTGATCGTTGCCCTTGCCGGTGCACCCGTGGGCGATCGCATCCGCCCCGTATTTTTCCGCCACCTCCACCAAAATTTGGGCGATCAGAGGCCGTGCGAGGGCCGTGGCGAGGGGATAGCGGTTTTCGTAAAGAGCGTTCGCCTGGATGGCGGGAAACGCGAATTCTTCGACAAATCGTTCCTGGACGTCGATCACCAGAGACTCGGCGGCGCCCGAATCCAGGGCCTTCTGTTTCACCGGCCCGAGTTCGTCTCCCTGCCCCAAGTCGGCGGCGACGGTGATGACTTCTTCCACCCCAAACTCATTTTTGAGGTAGGGGATGCAAACAGAGGTATCCACGCCCCCAGAATAGGCGAGTACGGCTTTTGTAGCGCGACCCATGATGTACCAAACCTCCTAAATCAACAGAATTTCCATTATCGCTCCAATTGCGATCGTTCGGCGTCAGGGTTTTTTAATTGGGGAGTCGGGAGTCGGGAGTCGGGAGTCGGGGAGGGAGTAGGGAATAGGGAATAGGGAGTCGGGAGTCGGGATAATTTAGAAACCGGGTTTCTGTGGGACGGTTGGCATGGAAACCCGAGATCTTCGGAGAAACCCGGTTTCTTCGTAACGGCTTCCCAGAAATTGGGTTTCTGTGGGACAGTTGGGATGGGAACCTGAGATCTTCCCTCCCAACTCGGTTTCTTCGTTAGGGTATTACTCTCACACCATGTTTTTCAGCGTTGTCATTCCCACTTACAACCGTCTGCCGATTTTACAGAAATGTCTGCGATCGCTCGAAAATCAGTCCTGTGGCGAACCCGTGGCGGGTTACGAAGTGGTTTTGGTGGACGACGGTTCGACGGACGGGACTCTGGACTGGTTGGACACCCACCGGGGGGAATTTCCCCACCTCCGCACGTTTCGCCAGGACCACGGCGGGCCGGCTTTGGCGCGAAATTTTGGCGTCGAACGGGCGATCGGCGATACAATTATTTTTATCGACAGCGATCTGGTGGTGACGGAGACATTTTTGCAGTCCCACGCGATCGGGTTGATGGCGGGGAAGAAATACGGCGATCGCGCCTTCACCTACGGCCGCGTCGTCAATACTTGCAATTTTGACAATCCCACCGCCGAACCCTACAAAATCACCGACTTTTCCGCCGCCTATTTTGCCACGGGAAATGTCGCGATCGCCCGCCGCTGGTTAATCGAAGCCGGACTCTTCGACCCCCAATTTCAACTCTACGGTTGGGAAGATCTGGAATTGGGCGTGCGGCTGAAACAATTGGGATTGAAGTTAATTAAATGCCCCGATGCCGTCGGCTACCACTGGCATCCGCCGTTCGACTTATCCCAAATTCCCCAACTGATCGAAAAGGAAATCCAGCGGGGCAGGATGGGGGTGGTTTTCTACCAAAAACACCCGACCTTTGACGTGCGGATGATGATTCAGATGACGATTTTACACCGCATTCTCTGGGGGATTTTATCTCTGGGGGGGCAGTTGAACGAGCGGACAATGGCGACGTTTTTGCAGTGGCTCATCAATCGTGGCAAGCCCCAATTGGCGTTGGAAATTGCCCGCATTTTCTTGAATTGGTACAATGTCCAGGCGGTTTATGCGGCTTGGGGGGAGGCGAAAGTCAAAGTTTAGGTGGGTTAATTTGATGAAAGTTAAGGGCCGTTGTTTGTGCGGAGACATCGAATTTCGGGTCGAGTTAATTCCCGGACAGGTGTATAGCTGCCACTGTTCCATCTGTCAGCGATCGCACGGTGCCGCGCCACCCAAGCCCTGAACTAAAAGCAACTTCCACGATCAGTCCTCGATCAATTATTTCAATTCGTCAACTGTGTCATAGAACTTGAGTTTACCTTGTCGTTCTTCCTCCTTTGGCGATCGCAAATTATCATAAATTTTGTCGCGACTTTATTCCCGGATATATTGCTGCAATAACAGTTGAATTTATTGTTTTTAATCCGTAGATAGACTTTGGACGGCTTCAACCACATCATTGAATTTCATTATCAACTCAATCCCAACAGATAAACTTGATGTTAATCATGATATCCGATTCGTCATAAAATGCCCGGAATTTCGCCAGACACGGGGGAAGAAACCCGGTTTATAAGCCACTGGTGAGGGAAGAAACCGGGTTTCTAAGCAGGTGTAAATTGAGAAACAGAGATATTGATAGAAACCCGGTTTCTAGACCCAACCCTTACAGACTCGACATCACTTCCTTCGCCGCCGCCAAGGTTTTGTCGATATCTTCCTCGGTGTGGGCAAAAGAGGTGAAACCGGCTTCAAACTGGGAGGGCGCCAGATAAATGCCCTGTTCCAACATTCCCCGGTGGAAGCGGCCGAACTTCGCCAAATCGGACTTCTTCGCGCCGTCGTAGTTGTGTACCGGGCCGTCCGTAAAGAACAGGCCAAACATGGCGCTAATTTGACCGCCGCAGGCCGTGTGACCCGTTTCTTTGGCAATTTCCACGAGTCCCTGACTGAGCTTTTTGGTGATTGTGTCCAAATATTCGTAGGTGCCCGGTTTTTGCAGCAATTCCAAGGTCTTGATTCCCGCCGTCATCGCCAGGGGATTTCCGGAGAGGGTGCCGGCCTGGTACATCGGGCCGGCGGGGGCGACCATCGCCATGATATCCTGGCGCCCACCGTAGGCGCCGACGGGCAGGCCGCCGCCGATAATTTTACCCAAAGTGGTCAGGTCGGGGGTGACGCCGAATTTCTCCTGGGCGCCGCCGTAGGCGATGCGGAAACCGGTCATCACTTCGTCGAACACCAGCAGGGCGCCATTTTCCTGGGTCAGCACCCGCAGCCCTTCCAGGAAACCGGCGTCGGGGGGGATGAAGCCGGAGTTGCCCACGACGGGCTCCAGGATGATGCCGGCGATTTCATCGGGATTTTCCGAAAATAGCTTTTTGACCGCTTCCAGGTCGTTGTAGGGGGCGGTGAGGGTGTTTCCGGTGACGGTCTTGGGGACTCCGGGGGAGTCCGGCAGGCCGAGGGTGGCGACGCCGGACCCGGCTTTGACCAGGAACATATCGGCGTGGCCGTGGTAGCAGCCCTCGAATTTGATAATTTTTTCTCTGCCCGTGAAGGCCCGCATCAGGCGCAGGACGGACATACAGGCTTCGGTGCCGGAGTTGACGAACCGCACCATTTCGATGCTGGGGACGGCTTCGATGACCATCTCGGCGAGGACGTTTTCCAGGGTGCAGGGGGCGCCGAAACTGGTCCCTTTGTCCAGGGCGTCGTGGAGGGCGCCGATGACTTCGGGGTTGGCGTGGCCGCAGATGGCCGGCCCCCAGGTGCCGACATAATCGATGTACTGGTTGCCGTCAACGTCCCAGACGTAGGCGCCTTTGACGCGATCGAAAACGATGGGCTGTCCGCCGACGGATTTGAAGGCCCGTACCGGAGAACTGACGCCCCCGGGCATCAATTTCTGGGCGGCGGTGAAAATTTCTTCGGATTTTGTTGTTTTTAATGGGGTGGTTACCACTGTGATCTCCTTGTTTTCTGGTGTTCGGGTACGGTTAATCCTCGGATGGCAGCTTTGCGGAATCGGCCGAAATGGGGGATGGGGGGGATGACAAAATGATATTTTAAACAGGTTAGGCGTTCTGATTAAATTGGGTGAAGTTATGGCAGCCCCGAAATCCCCTCAGTTGGGTCAATCCATCGATATTGATAAAATTCGTTACGATGTTCGCGGCGTTGTCCCGATCGCGATCCAGGATATCTTAAATGGGGCGATCTTGGAACTGGCCGGGATGGACCGGGAGGCGGTGGCGAAAACCCTGGAAACGGGGAAAATTTGGCTTCGGGGCGAATCCGGCTTGGAAATGTGGCATCCGGATATCGCGGTGAGGGAGATCGGATGCGATCGCCGGGGGGAGTCCCTGGTGCTCGGGGTCGATCCGACGGGGGCGGAATTTGCCGCGACGTCCGGACATACCCTGGCGGGACTGTTCGAGACGATCTGCGATCGCCGCGATCGCCCCAATGAAAAATCCTACACCTGCCAGCTATTCGCCGGGGGGGACAACAAAATTTTGAAGAAAATCGGCGAGGAGTCGGCGGAGGTGGTGATGGCCTGCAAGGATGACGACCCGGACGCGATCGCTTCGGAAGTGGCGGACTTGTTCTACCATACCCTCGTCGCCCTCGCCCATCACCGGGTCGATCTGCGGCGGGTCTATCAAAAATTGGAAGAACGGCGGCGGTAGGTTCAATTTTGAGGTGCACTTGAGGGGCAAAAATGAATTCGGAAAAAACCGTCTATTTGACCGTTCACTATATCAACGGGGAGTCCTACGAGTTTGAATTGACTCCCGAACCCGGACGGCAAGGGAGTCTCGCCGGACAGCTTTTGAAAGGAAATGAAATCATTTTGGAACTCGAGGATCGGGTGGTGGTGATTCCGATGGAAAACGTGCAGGCGATCGAGATTTCCCCGCCCCCGGAAAACCTGCCCGATACCACCATCCGCAACGTCCGACAGGTGGATTGAAGAACCCGGATCGAATCCGGTCGAATACCCGAATCGCTGAGAAGTCAATTCCCGAGCCAATATTAAAAAACCGAATCATATCAAATCCGGTTAAATGCCCGGAAAAAAACAGGTTTGATATCAAAACCGCTTGGGAATCAATTCCCAAGCTATAGCAGTGCGCGCTCGTCTGTTTACAGTTTCCTCAGAGGGACAAACCTTTAAACCCTGATGTCGAGGGAATTTCC
>NZ_JAYFER010000293.1:0-20292 GCF_055795065.1 Lyngbya sp. CCY1209 | reverse complement strand
AAACTTCCATGTGTCTTGGCGATTTCTAGCCCCTACACCCTACACCCTACACCCTACACCCGCGCGCAGCGCTATAGCTACAAAAAAACGGACTCCGATTTGAACCGAAGTCCGTCCGTTTGGCGGGTGGGGAGACGATCGCTGCGATCGCCTCCTTTTTGACCCTCAAATCTTAGTAGTCGAAGTCTCCGCCCATTCCGGCGCCGGCGGCGGGCGCATTTTCCTTGGGTTCGGGCTTGTCGGCCACGATGCACTCGGTGGTCAGCACCATGCCGGCGATGGACGCGGCGTTCTGCACGGCGGAACGAGTCACCTTGGCGGGATCGACGATACCCGCGTCGAACAGGTTAACGTATTCGCCGTTGGCGGCGTTGTAGCCGACGTCGAAGGATTTTTCCTTGACGCGCTCGGCGACCACGGCGCCGTTTTCACCGGCGTTTTCAGCGATCCGCTTCAGGGGAGCCAACAGGGCGCGGGCCACGATCATGGCGCCGGTCAGGGCTTCGCCGGAGAGTTGGTTGCTCTTCGCCCACTCTTCCACCTGGGGCGCCAGGTGGGCCAGGGTGGTGCCGCCGCCGGGGACGATGCCTTCTTCGACCGCCGCTTTGGTGGCGTTGATGGCATCTTCGAGGCGCAGCTTGCGATCTTTCATTTCAGTTTCGGTGGCCGCGCCAACTTTGATCACAGCCACACCGCCGGCCAGCTTGGCGAGGCGCTCTTGCAGTTTTTCCTTGTCGTAGGAGGAATCGGTTTCGTCCATCTGACGGCGGATCTGCTCGCAGCGGGCCTTGACGCCGGCTTCGTTGCCTTCGGCGACGATGGTGGTGTTGTCTTTGGTGAGGGTGATGCGGCGGGCTTTACCCAGCATATCGACCTTGGCGCTTTCCAGCTTCAGGCCGGCATCTTCGGTGATCACCTGGCCGCCAGTGAGGACGGCGATATCTTCCAGCATGGCTTTGCGGCGATCGCCGAATCCGGGGGCCTTGACGGCGGCGACGTTCAGAACGCCCCGCAGGCGGTTGACCACCAGGGTCGCCAGGGCTTCTTTCTCGATGTCCTCGGCGATGATCAGCAGGGGACGGCTGGCCCGGGCCACTTGCTCCAGGACGGGAACCAGATCCTGCACCAGGGTGATTTTCTTGTCGGTGATCAGGATGAAGGGTTCGTCGAGGATCGCTTCCATCCGCTCCGTGTCGGTGGCGAAGTAGGGGGAGATGTAGCCCTTGTCGAAGCGCATCCCTTCGGTGATTTCCAGCTCGGTGGTCATGGACTTGCCTTCTTCGAGGGAGATGACGCCCTCTTTGCCCACCTTGTCCATCGCTTCGGCGATCATGCGGCCGACTTCTTCATCGTTGCCTGCGGAGATGGTGCCGACTTGGGCGATCGCTTTGGAGTCTTCGACGGAGCGGGCGTGCTCGGCAATTTTGTCCACCAGGAAGGCGGTGGCTTTGTCGATGCCGCGCTTCAGTTCGATGGGGTTGGCACCGGCAGCGACGTTCCGCAGCCCTTCTTTGACCATCGCGTGGGCGAGGACGGTGGCGGTGGTGGTGCCGTCTCCGGCCGCGTCGTTCGTTTTGGAGGCGGCTTGACGAATCAGCGCGACGCCGGTATTCTCAATGTTATCTTCGAGTTCGATTTCTTTGGCAATGGTGACCCCGTCGTTCACGATCTGGGGCGCACCAAATTTCTTTTCTAGGACGACGTTACGACCTTTGGGGCCGAGAGTGACCGCGACGGACTCGGCCAGGATGTCCATACCCCGTTCCAGGGCGCGACGGGCATTTTCGTTGTAGATAATACGCTTTGCCATAGGTTCCTGTTCGTGTTGCTAGAAGGATACAAAAAGGTTTGAAGTGGGTTTGACGCCCGATGGTGGCGGGCGACGGGAACGGTAGAAATCCGCGATTGGGATTTCTCGGGCCGATTAGTTGACGATCGCGAGGATGTCTTTTTCGGCTAACAAAACGTATTCTTCGCCGCCGAGCTTGATGTCGGTTCCGGCATACTTGGAGTACAGGACTTTGTCGCCGACTTTGACTTCCATTTCGCTGCGGGAGCCGTCGTCGTTGCGGCGTCCCGGGCCGGCGGCGACAATTTCCCCGACTTGGGGCTTTTCTTTGGCGGTGTCGGGGAGTAGAATTCCCCCCGCCGTTTTTTCCTCGGAATCGCTAATTTTGACGAAAACGCGATCGCCGAGGGGCTTCACGGTAGAAACGCTAAGAGAGACAGCGGCCATGCAATTACCTCCGATTGACTAGAGCTCCGTTGAGATTGACCCGCTCCAGACCCGAGAAAACCAGGCAAACCGTCTCAAATCCGCCTGTTGCTTCCCGTTCAGTTGTCCGGATTAGCACTCTCAACTCCTGAGTGCTAATGTACCGAAATCGGCGGCGCGATCGCAACAGGAATCCCTGTACGGGTTCCCGAACCGAATGGGGGGGGAGTCGGGAGTCGGTATTAGGGAGTCGGGAGTCGGGAGCTGGGGCAGGGGGGCAGGGGAGGCAGAGGAGGCAAGTTTATATCAGATCCAGTATTTGCTCCCCAATCATCTGAATATGATTTTCGCTATAAGAAAAGGGAATTGATTCCCAAGCGGTGCAGATGTTCCACCCGTTTCCGCTGCTCCCCCCGCTCCCTGGAGCTTCCTGGAGCTCCCCCCCACCCCCGACCCAAATTCTTCCTATAATGGGTCTTAATTTGTCCGTTTCCGCATTTCTGCGCCATGAGTCAACATCCCGTCCCCGAAGCCGAAACTGAGTCCGCCGTCGCGCCTCCGGCGTCCGAATCCCCGAAATGCCCGCCTCTGGATGCGGCGGTTGAAAGCTTGGGTCTGCGGCAAGTGCAGCGCCACATTTTTCTCTGTTGCGACCAAACCAAGCCCAAGTGCTGTTCCAAAGAAGCCAGCCTCGAAGCCTGGGATTATCTCAAAAATCGGCTCAAAGAACTGAACCTCGACCGGCCCACGGAAGACCGTCCGGGCTGCGTTTTCCGGACGAAAGCCAACTGCCTGCGCGTCTGTTGCGACGGGCCGATTTTGGTGGTGTATCCCGAGGGGGTGTGGTATCGAGCCGCCACACCGGAAGCGATCGAGCGCATCATCCGGGAACACCTGCTCGAATCCCGGATTGTCGAAGAGTACGCATTTTTGACCCACCCTTTGCCCGACCTGGGGCCGACCCCGACGCAGGGCGCCGACGACGGGGGGCGATCGGGTTGAGAGTGGTCTTACGGTTCAATTTTCAGATAATATTGAAGTATTAAACCGTTCAGTATACAAGAATTGATAGTTAAATTGCCTTTGAGTGCGCCACACCGACAGATCGAACCCGAGAGCGTCAGTTGGAACACATCCGAGTTAATTCGGATGTGTCCGTCCGCTCTGTCAATGGAATGGGGTGGCGCGCGAACGCACCCGAAGATTCGTTATGGTCTAGCATCCTCCAACGGAACAGCGCGATGAATGACAGTGACATCACAACCACAGAACAACGGCGGCTCATGCTCGTGGATGACGACCCCAACCTCGTCGTCTTGGTCAGCGATTATCTGGAGTTTCGGGGGTACGAAGTCGTCACCGCCGAGAATGGGAAAAAAGCCCTCGAACTGCTCGAACACGAAATCCCCGACCTGATCATTTGCGACATCATGATGCCGGAAATGGACGGCTACACCCTGGTGAAGCTGATCCGGGAAAATCGGCGTCTGAGCTGGATTCCCGTCCTGTTTCTCTCCGCGAAAGGGCAGAGCCAAGATAAGGTCAAAGGCCTCAATACCGGGGCGGACGTTTACATTGTCAAACCCTTTGAACCGGAAGAACTCATCGCCCAAGTCGAATCCTCCCTCCGGCAGGCAACGCGCCTGATCGGACACCGCAAACCCGCCATCCAAACGACTCAGAAACTGCGAGTCCGGGAGAATGTGGAGCTGACGCCGACGGAGTTGAGGGTAGTGCAGTTGGTGGCTCGGGGGCTCGGCAATCGGGAAATCTCCAAAATGATGAAGGTCAGCCAGCGCACCGTCGAAAGCCACGTCAGCAATATGCTGGGCAAAACCGGCCTCCACAACCGCACCGAACTCGCCCGCTGGGCGCTTGAGAGTCAGGAATTCTAGGGATTTTGATCTCGTCGCGAATCGCCGAGTCCGCCGATCGCACAACGCGGTATACTAGAGGAAACTCATATTGTACTTCTATATTTTAGATTGACAGCGCCAATCATTTGAAGCCAACCTGAGTGCGATCGCATGACGGCGGTGGGCTTTTCCCGCTCCGGGGGACATTCGGAAGCCGTGCCAGATGAAACCCATTATGTTGCTGTTATCCATTTCCTGACCTTCCGGATGGAAGGAGTTTTTGGCGCCTTCGGGGGCGCGGTGGCGCAGCCGAACGGAATGGGGGGTCAATTGTGTCGATTTTCATCCCAGACCATCGGGGCTCGTCGGGCGCGATTGAGCGAAGCTCACCGGCGCCGATTGGCGGCAGCGCACCCATCGCGGGTTGGAGAACGGGGATGCCCGGTGAGATTTTTCCCTCGAACACGGCGATTTGTTGTCAAAGTTTCTACCTTCCGCATTCAGGAGGCCGAAACTCCGGTGTTCGTTTCACGGCGGACTGCGATCGAAATCCCAACTGTGGGGGGAGGTCAAGTTAAAATTTTGTAAGAATCCAGATGCTAAGATAAAATATATAGATTAAATTCATTTCTACAAATATTAGGTCTTTAGTTTGTATGCCTAACATCAAAAACCGTCTATCTATTTTTGTAGACGGTAACAATATGTTCTACGCCCAACAAAAAAACGGCTGGTTTTTCGATCCCAGAAGGGTTTTGAGCTATTTCAAGAACGAACAATCCGACATCATTTTGATCAACGCTTTCTGGTACACCGGACTCAAAGACCCCCAAGACCAGCGGGGATTTCGGGACGCGCTGATCAGTCTGGGGTACACGGTCCGCACCAAAATTTTAAAAGAATACTACGACGACAGCTCCGGCCGCTATTCTCAAAAGGCCAATTTGGACATCGAAATTGTCGTCGATATGTTCAACACCGTCGATCAGTACGATCGCGTCGTCCTGTTCAGCGGGGACGGGGATTTCGAGCGGGCGATCGAACTGCTGCGCTCCAAGAACACCCATATCACCGTCGTGTCCACCGAAGGCATGATCGCCCGGGAACTTCGCAACGCCACCGATCGCTATATCGACTTAAACGACATCCGAGAGCACATCGAAAAAATCGACTATTGACTGAAGAAAACCGCAGATCGAGACGGGGAGAAGTACAATCGGAGAACGGCACTCAAAACGTCCCCGCGCCGGCGCTCGATCCCCGGATTTGAGTCCCGAAGTCGTCTACATACTGGAGGGTTTACACCATGACAATTCAACCCAACCCCGACCGGATCATCATCTTCGACACCACCCTGCGGGATGGCGAACAATGTCCGGGAGCCACCCTGAACGTCGATGAAAAACTCGTCATCGCCCGCCAACTGGCGCGTCTGGGAGTCGATGTCATCGAGGCCGGATTCGCGATCGCCAGCAGCGGCGACTTTGAGGCGGTCCACCGCATCGCCCAAACCGTCGGTACCGAAGATGGACCCACCATTTGCAGCCTCGCCCGGGCCGTGAAGGCGGACATCGAAGCGGCCGCGAACGCCCTGAAACCGGCCGTCCGCAAGCGCATTCATACTTTTATTGCGACTTCCGATATTCATCTCCAGTACAAGCTGAAAAAGACCCGCCCGGAAGTCCTGGACATCACGAGCGAAATGGTCGCCCACGCCAAATCCTTCGTGGACGACGTGGAATTTTCCCCCGAGGACGCCGCCCGGTCCGACCCCGAATTTCTCTACGAAGTCCTGGAACGGGCGATCGCGGCTGGGGCCACCACCGTCAACATCCCCGACACCGTGGGCTACACCACCCCCAGCGAATTCGGGGCCCTGATCCGGGGCATCAAAGAAAACGTCCCCAACATCGACCAAGCCATCATCTCCGTCCACGGCCACAACGACCTGGGCCTAGCCGTCGCCAACTTCCTGGAAGCGGTCAAAAATGGGGCGCGGCAGCTCGAATGTACGATCAACGGCATCGGCGAACGGGCCGGAAATGCGGCTTTGGAGGAACTGGTCATGGCCCTCCACGTCCGGCGGCAGTTCTACAACCCCTTCTTCGGGCGTCCGGCTGAGTCGGAGGAACCCCTGACCCGGATCAACACCCGCGAAATTTACAAAACCTCCCGCCTGGTGTCCAACCTGACCGGGATGCTGGTGCAGCCGAACAAGGCGATCGTCGGGGCCAACGCCTTCGCCCACGAGTCCGGCATCCACCAGGACGGGATTCTCAAGAACAAGCTGACCTACGAGATCATGGACGCCCAGTCCATCGGCCTGAACGACAACCAGCTCGTCCTGGGCAAACATTCGGGCCGCCACGCCTTCCAAAATCGCCTCCTGGAGTTGGGCTTCGATCTGTCCGAGGACGACATTAATAAAGCTTTTGTCCGGTTCAAGGATGTGGCAGATAAAAAGAAAGAAGTCACCAACTGGGACATCGAGGCGATCGTCAACGACGAAATTCAGCAGACCCCCGAACTGTTCCGGGTGGAGTTGGTGCAGGTGTCGTGCGGCAACAACGCCCGCCCCACGGCGACCGTGACCCTGAGAACGCCCCAGGGCGAGGAGTTAACGGATGCAGCCACGGGAACCGGCCCGGTGGATGCGGTGTACAAGGCGATCAATCGGGTGGTGAACGTCCCCAATGAGTTGATCGAGTTTTCCGTACAATCGGTGACGGCGGGGATCGACGCGATCGGGGAGGTGACGATCCGGCTGCGGCACGAGGGGCGGGTGTTTTCCGGCCACTCGGCCAACACGGATATTATCGTGGCGTCCGCCCAGGCCTACATCAACGCCCTCAACCGCCTCTACGCTGCTTTAGAACCAGAGCGGGAAAAAGCCGCGATCGCCGACCGCCAACCCGTGACCACCTAAGCTGAACGGCACTTCCGGTCATCTATCCTGGGGGGGGTTCGGGACGAGTTCCCGCACCCCTTCGATCGGGTGGGAATAGGGAATGGGGAATAGGGAATGGGGGAGAAATTTTGGACGATTTCCCATTCCCAAATTCTGATCTCATTGAGAAACTGAATTTAATAATTGTTTTCTTATATTGTTTATTATCTTTTTAGAATTCCGGAGATCGGGTGCGATCGCCCGGAATTCGGCAATATATTCTACGGGAAGATTAACGGCACAGGCCCGAAACCATCGGTTTTGCGGCGGTTTTTCAACGTTCTCGGATGTCATTACCGGGGTGCTGTTGCGAACCTTGCACTCTGTAAATAAATGTTAAAGTAGATCGAAACGCACAAATTGAAAGCCGATATCAAAAAATTCGATATGTTGTCCCAACCCATATTCGACGATCGCTCCCTAAGCGAATCCTTTTACAAAGCGCTGCTCGAACGATTTTACGACTCCCTGCACCAGTCCACCCAGAGCCTGTTGGGCGAATGCAGCTTCGGGATGGCGCCGAGTCCGACGGGCGTCAAAACCTTTTTTATCGTCGCCCCCACCGTCCTCGCCGGGGAACAGTTGATCGGCATTATCGATACCATCCGCGACCGGGTGGCCGCCCTGATGGGGGGTGTGGGACAGGTCGCCATCTGCATCAACCCCCCGAAGGACGTGGCACAGACATCGCCGACTCCGGGCGAATGCGATCGCAGCTCCGACGGCCATCCCGAGTACATGATGTGCAAAATCTTCCCCATCTCCCGGGAAGAATCAACTTCAGATTGAGGAAGAATAGAGCAGCGAGCGATCGTGTGTTGAGAGTTGGGTGGGGAGGACAAACCTTGAAACCCCCGATGATTGGTGATTTCAATTCCCTACATCCCACGCCCGAACACCCCGCACCTGGCGCGCCGCGCCATAAGAGATGGGATAGAAAACCGGGAGTCAGTTGAACCCGAGGTCATGGGTCCTGATTCGCACTACTTGAGTGTGCTCTCCTTGGATTCGATTAACTCCCGCACCCGATAAATCGGCCGATCTTGGGATTCGTGGTAGGTCCGCATCAACAACTCAGCCAGTAGCCCGAAGCAGAACAGTTGAATTCCCGTCAACGTGAGCAATACAGCCAAAATCAATAGGGGTCGATCGCCGATACTTTGCCCCAACACCAGGCGAATAAAACTCAGGTAGCTTCCCGCCCCGATACCCACCATGAGTAACAGAACACCCAACAGGCCAAAAACGTGCATCGGTCGGGTCAGGAATGTTTTAATAAAGGCGATCGTCAATAAATCCATCAATACCCGGAAAGTGCGACCCAGGCCATACTTGCTGCGACCGTAGCGACGAGGGTGGTGGCGGACGGGCAATTCAGTGACTCGCGCCCCTTCGATGAAAGCCAGAACGGGGAGAAATCGGTGCAATTCCCCGTAAAGTTTCATGTCGGCCACCACTTCCGCCCGGTAGGCTTTCAGGGAACAGCCGTAGTCGTGCAGGCGGACTCCGGTGATTTTGCCGATCAGCCAGTTAGCCACTTTGGAGGGGAGGAGTCGCGTCAAGAAGTCGTCCTGGCGATTTTGGCGCCAACCGCTGACGACATCGTAACCCTTGGAGAGTTCGTCGAGTAGGTGGGGGATATCGAGGGGATCGTTTTGGAGATCTCCATCCAAGGTGACAATCACTCGGCCCCGGGCTTGCTTGAACCCGGCGGCCATTGCCGGGGTCTGGCCGTAGTTGCGACGCAGAACCACGACTCGCAGGTTGGGATGAGCCAAAATTTGTTGTCTGAGTACCTCTGTAGACCCGTCGCAGGAGCCGTCATCCACGCAAATCAGTTCGTAGTCGATTTCGAGTTGACTCAAACTGGTGTGAATGGAATTAATTAATGTCGGCAGACTCTCCAATTCGTTGTAGATCGGTACGATGACGGAGATTTCGGGACTCTCGGATGGTCCGGAAGTCTCGCGATCGCCCCCTCCGGCCGATTGAATTGGCAAAACATCCATGTGCTGTATTAACGGGTGTAGGAATTCTTTGCGATCGTACACCATCCCGACGGTTTTGGCAGGCTCGGCGGGGCGTCAAGACCCTCGCTCCCCGGAAATTTCTGACGCTGATTCCTCTGACGAATCCATTTGATAGCCGGCGTCATCGCTGTGATGCCGGGCTTCTCAATCGGGAATCGGGAATTTTGACTTTGAATTCAAGAATCCTCCGGTTGTTTGTCCGCCTCCTCGGTGTCATCCTCTTGAACCACACTCGTCTCGGGTTCCGATTCGGGGAAGAACGTGGGGGTTTTGGGGGACTCTTTCGGATCGGCATTCGCTTCGGGAGTCTCGGGTTCGGGCGCGGGTTCCGGTTCCGGTTCCGGTATGGGTTCCGGTTCCGGTATGGGTTCCGGTATGGGTGAGGGAAGGGGTTCCGGTGTGGGTTCCGGTTCCGGTGCGGGTTCCGGTTCTGGTGCGGGTGAGGGAATGGGTTCCGGTGAGGGTTCGAGAAGGGGCGGCAGGGAATCGATCAATTCCATTTCCAGGGTGTAGTTCGTCCCCGGGAGTCCCGCCAGAGGTTCCAACACGATCGCGTAGTCTCCGTCCGCCCGCAAAGTCCCTTGCCAGACGGAAACCGCTTCAGCGCGGGGATCGACGGGTTTTTGATTAGGTCCGAGGAGGGTCAAGAGCAGGCCGTCGCCGCTGACGGCCAGATACAGTTGCTGTCCGGCCCGGGCGGAAATGAAATACTGGGTGGTCTGGCCGGCTTTCAAATCCCCTTCGATGACGGCGGGTTCCCCGACGGCGACATCCAACCGACGGCTGGACACTTCCGGCGCGGGGGTGGGGGTGGGAGTCAGAGTCGGTTCGGGGGCGGGTCTGGGACTGCGCCGCGATCGCGGTGTCGGCGTCGGTGTCGGCGTCGTCCTCACCTCCGGCGCGGGGGTTGGGGCGGGGGAGGGTTCAGCGGTGAGGGTCGGGGGGGGATCGGGTTCTCCGACGGTGGAGTTGAGGAGCTGGCTCACCAGGGTCCAAGATCCCAAGCCGGCGAGGAGGGCGACCGCAATACCGGCGGCCGCGACGGCGGCGGGATTGTCCCAAAACGACCCGTTGCCGGGGGCGGGGATGGCGGGATTCGTCCGCTGGTGGGAACCGACTCGAACGGCGACGGGAGATCCCACGGCCAGGGTTTTGAGTTCGGACAGGTCGGTGGCGGGAGTCGGCGGGGTGGGGGGGGTTGTCGGGGGGGGGTGGAGGGCGTTTTGGACGTCGGAGGCGGATTGGTAGCGATCGCCGGGATGGCGACTCAGCATCCGGTTCAAGACAACCGCCAGTTCGGGGGAGACGACGGCCCAGGGTTGCCACATCCAGGTCAAGGTCTGCTGGTCCATCAACTCTTGAGGTTCGAGTCCCGTCAGCAGCACGATCGCGGTGACGGCGAGGGCGTAGAGGTCGCTGCTGGGGGAGACGTGCCCGGTTTGCATCTGTTCGGCGGGGGCGTAGCCGAGTTTCCCCACCCGCGTCGCCGCCGGGTCAGTCTGGCCGGGGGATTGGATGTGGGTGGCCTGTTCGAGGACGACGCCGAAATCGATCAGGACGGGGAGGCGATCGCGGTTCCGCAAAATGATATTGTCGGGGGAAATATCCCGGTGAATGATGCCCAGGCGGTGCAGGTGGTCTAAGACGGGCAACATCTGCCCGAGAAAGGTCCGCACCTCCGCTTCCGAAAAGGTGCGGGGTCCACCGGGAGGGGCGTTTTTTCGCTCTTTGAGGAGATGGTGATAAGTCTGCCCTTCCACGTAATCCTGAACCAAAAATAGCCGCTGATTTTCCTCGAAAACGGCTCCGAATTGCGGGATTTGCGGGTGTTTGATTTGGTAGAGGACCTGGGCTTCCCGCCGAAACAGTTCCTTCGACTTTTCCCGGGCGTAGGTTTGGGTGCCGGTGGGAATGAATTCCTTGAGGGCGCAACGTTCGTCAAACCGGCCCAAATCTTCGGCCAGGTAGGTGAGGCCGAAACCGCCCCGACCCAGAATGCCGATCAAGCGGTAGCGATTTTGCAAGACAGTTCCCAGTGCAATGGCGGGTTGCATAAATTGATGATTCGGTGAGAGTGAATGGAAAGGAGATGGACGGGAAACGGTCGAAAATGACGGCTTTCCCCGGATTGACTACAGGTGATTGCACCCAAAAAACTGAAATTGCCCGAAATGTTTGGCTTCGAGTGATCGAACCGATGGCTTCGGCTTTCCCGACAGACCTGGGACGGCGGCACTTCTCCGGGCGATCGCGGGGGTTTCCGACAGAATGAGCTGATATCATAGGCATAAAAAACGATTTTTGTCAACCCACATCTGGGTGAAAATAGGAGAAGAAGTCAGGGTTCCAGACCGGTAAAAATCCCGCCTTTTTCTCCCCTTTCACCCGCCGCCGACGCCACGACTTTCGAGCCGCGAGGCGATCAATTCGGTCGAAAAGATCGCGCCCGACTCGACCCCCGTCCCGGGCATTTGCGCCCCCAGTTTCCCATCCCGAACGGGGCGCGTGCCCCCGAGGCGATCGCTACCCGTTCAACTGTTCTTTGACGAGCTTCTGGACGAGCTTCCCGTCGGCCTGCCCTTTGAGTTGTTGCATCGCCGGCCCCATGACCTTGCCCATATCCTTGGGGGAACTCGCCCCCACCCGGCCGATGATGTCGTCCACCACCGCGGCGATCTCCGCCTCCGAAAGCTGGCGGGGGAGGTATTCTTCGATAATTTCCAGTTCGGCGGTTTCCTGGGCGGCGAGATCCTCCCGACCCGCCTGGCGGTAGGCGGCGATCGCGTCCCGCCGCTGCTTGGCTTGCTGCATCAAAACCTCGAGTTCCTGGGACTCCGACAGGGTGCCGTCCGCCCCCACCTCGCCACTGGTCTTCTTTTCGAGCAACACCTTCTTGATGCCGCGGACGGTTTCCAGGCGAACCTTGTCCTTGGATTTCATTGCCGCCTTGATATCTTCGCCGATGCGATCCATTAAACTCATAGTTGATCTCCTAATCTACAAACTTGCGCCAACGCAACTTAAGCAATGTTGAGAGATCGGGGGGATTTCCTCGTATCTCATTGCTTGATGACTGTAATTGCTTTGAGATCAAAACCAGTCTTTCTATGATTTTAGGTTCCTTTGGGATCTCAAACGATATACAGTCTGTTTGCCGCCGGGATTCTCAGGAATCCCGGTCGGGAGGGGGGGCGATCGGAGACGACGGCCAAACCCGATTTTCGTCGCCCGTCTTCTCTCCAATTCTCACCCATCTGAAATGATAAAATTGCCATGAATGAACTGCGAGGGAATACCGTGATCCGTTCTGCTACTTTACCCCTACCCAACTCCGAGCCATTGATGGCCGATCACAGCCGATTGCGATTGTTTTCAGGGTCCGCCAACGTCGCTCTGGCTACGGAAGTGAGCCGCTATCTTGGCATCGACCTGGGGCCGATGGTTCGCAAGCAGTTTGCGGATGGAGAACTTTACATTCAAATTCAGGAATCGATTCGGGGCTGCGACGTCTACTTGATCCAACCCTGTTGCCATCCGGTCAACGACAACCTGATGGAACTCCTGATCATGATCGACGCCTGCCGTCGGGCCTCGGCCCGACAAATTACGGCCGTGATTCCTTATTATGGCTACGCCCGGGCCGATCGCAAAACCGCTGGCCGGGAATCCATCACGGCTAAATTGACCGCCAACCTGATTACGGAGGCGGGAGCGAGCCGAATTCTGGCGATGGACCTGCATTCGGCTCAAATTCAAGGCTATTTCGACATTCCCTTCGACCACGTTTATGGCTCCCCGGTCATTTTGGACTACCTCGCCAGCAAACAACTTTCGGATCTCGTGGTGGTTTCTCCGGACGTGGGCGGTGTAGCCCGGGCCCGGGCGTTCGCGAAAAAACTCGACGACGCCCCCCTCGCAATTATTGACAAACGCCGCCAGGCCCACAACGTGGCGGAGGTGCTCAACGTGATCGGCGATGTCAAGGGCAAGACGGCGGTGCTGGTGGACGACATGATTGACACGGCCGGGACGATCACCGAGGGGGCGCGGCTCCTGCGAGAAGTCGGAGCCCGACAGGTTTACGCCTGCGCCACCCACGCGGTTTGCTCCGGTCCGGCTATCGACCGCCTGTCCGCCGGGGTGTTTGAAGAGGTGATCGTCACCAATACCATTCCGACGGTGCCGGAGAAGCAATTCGACCAACTCACGGTGCTTTCGGTCGCGAATTTGCTGGGGGAAACTATCTGGCGAATTCACGAAGATAGTTCGGTCAGTAGTATGTTCCGGTAATTGGGATGCGGGGAAGAATTGATAATTGATCATTGATAATTGACAATTATCAATTCATTTCCCTGCCCCCCATGCCACTCAACCCGGAAGCCCGAGCTTACCTCGATCGCGTCGCCGCCTTAAATTTGCCGACTTTGCCGGAATTGGGTGCGGTTCGGGCTCGGAAATTTCTCCCCCAGGCCGAGGATCTGTGCGCCGATCCCCCCGCCCTCGCCCGGGTCGAAAATCGCAGCATTCCCGGGACGGGGGGTGCAATTGAGCTCCGCATCTACACCCCCCCCGGCGATCGCCCCCATCCGATATTGGTCTACTTCCACGGCGGGGGGTGGGTTTTGGGGGATCTCGATCGCGTCGATCGCCTCTGCCACACCTGATCGACCCAGGCTGTATCGATCGTCGTATCTGTCGATTACCGACTCGCCCCCGAACATCCCTTTCCCGCCGCCGTCGAAGATGCCGACGAGGCCACCCGCTGGGTCGCGGAAAACGCCACTTATATATGTGGCGACCCGCAACGCATCCGTGTCGGGGGGGACAGCGCCGGGGGGAACTTGGCGGCGGCGGTGGCGCTGATAGCCCGCGATCGCGGTTTTCCGACGCTGACGGCTCAACTGCTGTTCTACCCCGTCACCCGATACGGATTTGAAACCGAGTCCTACCGCCAAAATGCCGGGGGCTATGGCTTGACCCGGGAGGAAATGATCTGGTTTTGGCGGCAATATCTGAAAACCCCCGAAGACGGAGAAAATCCCCGCGCTTCTCCTCTATTGGCGCGATCGCATGAGAATTTACCCCCCGCCCTGATTGTAACGGCCGAATACGACCCCCTCCGAGACGAGGGCGAAGCCTACGGGGAATCCCTGCGCCGATCAGGTGTCCCCGCCGCCGTCGTCCGCTACCCGGGCACTATCCACGGCTTCGTGACGATGGCTAAGATTTTGCCCGAGGGACGGGATGCGATCGCGCGGGCCGTGGATTTTCTCAAATCGGAGGTACGGCTCTCGCCCCCGACCCGCAGAGCATCCGGACTTTACATAAGCAAAACTGGGGAGTATCATCAGGAAAGCTTAAGAAAGTATTTAGACAAAATGTGGATTTGCCTGTAGAATTGACGCAAGTCAATGGCAAAAAACATATCTATAGACTTAGAGCGATAAAACAACCGGGTTGTCAACCGTCACCTGATGCAAATCACCAACTACATTCACTTTAGAAATCTCAAAGGAGATATATTCGGCGGCATGACCGCCGCGATCATTGCCCTGCCCATGGCTCTAGCCTTCGGTGTGGCTTCCGGTGCAGGCCCCGCCGCGGGTCTGTACGGAGCCGTCCTCGTCGGTTTCTTCGCCGCCTTGTTCGGGGGAACTCCCACCCTGATTTCCGAGCCGACCGGTCCGATGACCGTCGTCATGACCGCCATCATCGCGAATCTCACCGCCGCCAACCCCGAGAACGGGATGGCGATGGCTTTCACGGTGGTGATGATGGCGGGCGTCTTCCAAATTATCTTTGGGAGCCTGCGCCTGGGCAAATACGTCACCCAGATGCCCTACACCGTGATCTCCGGCTTCATGTCCGGGATCGGGATCATCCTCGTCATCCTGCAAATCGGGCCGTTCCTGGGGCAAGCCAGCCCCAAAGGTGGCGTGATCGGGACGCTGACGAGCATCCCCGAGCTGATCGTGAACATCAATCCCGCCGAAACGGCTCTCGGCCTGATCACCATCGCAATCCTGGTGTTGATGCCCGGAAAGCTCAAGCGCCTGCTCCCCCCCCAACTGGTCGCTTTGGTCGGCGTCACGATTCTCTCGCTGGTTCTGTTCCCCGGCGTCGATATCCGCCGCATCGGTGAAATTCCCACCGGACTTCCCTCCATTCAAGTTCCCACCTTCAGCGCCGGCCAGATTCAGACCATGGTCATCGATGCCCTGGTGCTGGCGATGCTCGGATGTATCGACGCGCTGCTGACCTCGGTTATTTCCGACAGTTTGACCCGTTACCAACACGACTCCGACAAAGAGTTGATCGGTCAGGGACTCGGAAACCTGGCCTCCGGTCTGTTCGGCGGTATCGCCGGTGCCGGCGCGACGATGGGGACCGTCGTCAACATCCAAACCGGCGGCCGCACGGCCCTCTCCGGCCTCACCCGCGCCTTGATCCTTTTGGTGGTCGTCCTTTGGGCCGCCCCCCTCACCGAAAGCATCCCGATGGCGGTTCTGGCTGGTATCGCCCTGAAAGTGGGTATTGATATTATCGACTGGGGATTCTTGAAGCGGGCCCACAAGGTGTCCGTTAAAGGCGCCCTGATCATGTACGGCGTGATCGCCCTGACCGTTTTCGTTGACCTGATTGCGGCGGTCGGACTCGGGGTCTTCGTCGCCAACATCCTCACCATCCAACGTTTGAGCGACCTGCGGTCTAAAGATGTCCGGGCGATTACGGATGCGGATGATGCGATCGTCCTCAACCCGGAAGAGAAAGAACTCCTCAAGCAAGCCAACAGCCGCGTTCTCCTGTTCCACCTCAGCGGCCCGATGATTTTCGGGGTCTCGAAAGCCATCTCTCGCGAACACGCGGTCATCGACAGCTACGATGTCCTGATTCTGGACTTGAGCGATGTACCCCTGTTGGGCGTGACTTCCTCCCTGGCTTTGGAAAATGCCATCAAGGAAGCGGTGGACCTCGGACGTCAGGTGTTCATCGTCGGCGCCTCCGGACAGTGCAAGGAACGCCTGCAGAAGTTGGGAGTGTTCCAAATTCTGCCCCCCCACCACCTGATGATGGACCGGACTCAAGCCCTGCAAGTGGCGGTGTCTCTGGTCAATCCCTCCACGATGGGCGTGCAGCACGATGATCCCCAACTTGGCTCCGATCGCTACTCGACCCGCCCCGACGATGCCAGCCTGCCCCAATAATCATGAGTTGAATTAACTCGGGATTCTCAGTCAGAAGCGGACAGCTACCAGTTGTTCGCTTTTTGGCGTTTTATAGATGGATTGCCCGCTCAAATATAGCGCTGCTAGAGGGGGTGTAGGGTGTAGGGTGTAGGGTGTAGGGAGGGGAAATTCCCTCGACATCAAGGTTTAAAGGTTTGTCCCTCTGAGGAAACTGTAAACAGACGAGCGCGCACTGCTATACCCTCCAATACGGCGGCACCAAACACGTCAAAAAAATGCGATTATTTTTCCGGTAATATGACGAAAAAAATTTGATGATTTTAGAATAATCTGAAATGTTGTATGTGATAAATTATCCTGATTTAAATTGATCAATAAAACCTGAATTTTTTGTGTAAAATTAAAGCAGACCAGGTGCCCCTTAGGAATCGCTCAACTCTCTCGAATTGGGGTGGCTCCTCCCCGATCGATGAGGCTTGGGGGCAAATGAGTTAGGTGATTGACATCCCTCAAGGGTGATTTTCACCCTTTTCCTAATTGACGGAACGGCGGGGATAAAGCGGAAAACGAAATAGCCATTTTGCTTTATCCCCTTTACCTTTTAGGGTGTCTGCCTATCCATTCCCCATGACGACGATTTCGCACCGAACGGGTCATCTGAATTCAATGTGAATGAAGCTAGGTTCAATTAATGTTGTCAATCATCCCAAGTCATTTTTTTGAAATTCACCCCCAAATATTTCTCGACTTTTCGCTCCCCAACGTGCTGGCAACCGCTACGGAAGCCGACCAGGGTCCCATCGTTTTGGCCGGAGTTTTGCTGACCTTGATCGTGATTTATCTCGCCAGCAAATTGGGGGGAGAATTATCGAAGGCCGTAGACTTACCGCCAGTTTTGGGCGAGCTGGTTGGTGGTGTTGTCGTCGGAGCGTCTGCACTGCATTTGATCGTATTTCCCGAAGGGGGGGCACAAGCGGCGGATTCTCTGCTCATGACGGTTCTACAGGCGATCGCGGGTCTCGATCCTCGGGCTGCAGCCTCCGTGTTTGAAAGCCAGAGCGAGGTGATTTCGGTCCTGGCGGAACTCGGGGTTATTGTTTTGCTGTTTGAAATTGGTTTGGAGTCGGACTTGCGAGAGTTGCAAAAAGTCGGCTACCAGGCTGCGGTCGTCGCCGTGGTGGGTGTTGTGGCGCCCTTCGCTGCCGGAACGGTGGGGCTGATGTTCTTCTTCAAGGTCTCCGCCATCCCCGCAATTTTTGCCGGCGCGGCGCTGACGGCGACCAGCATCGGCATCACGTCGAAAGTCCTCTCGGAATTGGGACATTTGAAGTCTAAAGAAGGTCAAATTATCGTCGGGGCGGCGGTTATTGATGACGTCCTCGGCATCATCGTGTTGGCGGTGGTGGCGAGTTTGGCGAAAACTGGGGAAGTGAATATTCTCAACGTCATTTATTTGATGATCGGGGCTAGTGCGTTTCTGCTGGGTTCGATTTTCCTCGGTAAATTCTTCAACAAGAGTTTTGTCGCGATCGCCGACCGTTTGCAAACCCGGGGAAAACTGGTGATTCCCGCTTTTACCTTTGCCTTTTTCATGGCATTTTTGGCGAACGTCATCCAACTCGAAGCGATTTTGGGAGCCTTCGCGGCCGGGTTGGTTCTTGATGAAACGGACAAGCGCAAAGAACTCGATCGCGAGGTTGTGCCCATCGCCGATATCCTGGTCCCCATCTTTTTTGTCACCGTCGGAGCGCGGGTAGATTTGAGCGTCCTCAACCCCGTTGTACCGGAAAATCAGCAGGGTTTAATCATCGCTGCATTTTTGATTGTGGTGGCGATTTTGGGCAAGTTGGTGACGGGTTGGACGGTGTTCGGCCAGGCTTCTATCAACCGGTTTGCGATCGGGGTGGGCATGATTCCCCGGGGCGAAGTTGGCTTGGTATTTGCCGGTATTGGTGCGGCCAGCGGGGCGTTGGACAAGCCCTTGCAGGCGGCGATCATTGTGATGGTGATTCTGACCACTTTCTTGGCGCCGCCTTTCCTGCGGTTGGCGTTTAAAGAGTCGGCGGACAAACAGCCGGATTTGATCGGTTAGAGATTGATTTCAAGATAACAAATTTTGGGGTGGATCTGAGGATCTGCCCTTTTTTTGGTTTCCCTTGGTATCCAACAGATAGCGATTACCACTCATCTCGCCATCTCCTCCCGGGGGAGGCGATCGCATGGGTTAAAATAATTCAAGCTGACGATCGCCCATTCCCCGACACCCCAGCCAACTTTTAGCGGACAAACCTTGATATGACGCCAAGTGAGTTGAACCACTGCTACAGGGTACTCGAACTGCAACCCGGTGCTTCCCTGGAGGTTGTAGATCGAGCCTACAAGGATTTGGCTTTTATCTGGCATCCCGATCGCATTCCCGAAGATAACCAGCGGTTGCGACAGTTGGCGGAAGAAAAGCTCAAGGAAATTAACCAAGCCAGAGATCAGCTGCGATCGCTGTTGCGAAAAAATCAATCCAAGCCAAAAACCGCCCAAACCCCTTCCAAACCGAAACCTCAGCCCCAGTACGCCACCGCCCAACGTCGGCAGACGGCGGGGGCGGGTGCATCTTATCATTATCGCCAAAAACCGCCCCACCGCCCGCCGCGACAGGAGTATCAACCGCCGCCGAAGCCGCCCTATCAACCCTATCAGCGTCCGTCTTATTCGGATTTGAGCAATGCCGACTTTCGGGGGGCGAATTTCAAGGAGCGGGACCTGTCGGGGCGGAATCTGAGCGGGGCGGATCTGAGTTACGCGGACCTGACGGACAGTTTCCTCCACGGCGTCAATTTGAGCGGCGCCTGTCTGTACCGGGCGAACCTGTTTCGGGCTAATTTTTTGCGGGCAGATCTCAGCTATGCGAACCTCCAGGAAGCCAATCTGATTGGGGCGGATTTGAGCGGGGCGGACCTGCGGGGGGCGAATCTGACGGGGGCGAAAGTCGGAACGGGCGATCGCATCATGGTGAAGTTGACGGGGGCGAATTTGGCGGGGGCGATCTTGCCGGACGGTTCGATCCATCCCAATTGATAGGAGGGTAAAAAGTCAGGAAAATTATCAATTATCAATTGTCAATTATCCATTAACAAAATGTCCCTCGATTTGATTTTTGATCCGGAATTTGTGCCCGTTTGGAAAGCCGTCCGTTTGGTGGCGACGGATGTGGATGGGACTCTCACCCGCGACGGGAAGTTTACCCCCGATTTGCTGGCGGCGTTCGGAAGGTTGGCGGATGCGGGGGTGCGGGTGGTTTTGATTACGGGGCGATCGGCGGGTTGGGTGCAGGGGTTGCACCACTATTTCCCGGTGGCGGGGGCGATCGCCGAAAATGGCGGGATATTTTATTCTGGAAAACAGGACGATCCGGAGTTATTAACAATAGTAGATAATCTCGCCGAACACCGGCGAAAACTGTCCGGACAGTTTGAACTCCTCAAAGCTGAGTTTCCCGATTTGCAAGAGTCCACGGACAACCGCTTCCGGATCACGGACTGGACGTTTGATGTGGCGGGGTTGGGGCGATCGCAGTTGGAAATGTTGGCGAATTTGTGCGATCGCGGCGGCTGGGGATTCACTTACAGTACCGTTCAATGTCACATTAAACCGCCGTTTCAGGATAAGGCGACGGGGTTGCGACGGGTGCTTTCTCGCTATTTTTCGGACTTGGAAATTGGACAGGTTGTCACCGTCGGCGACTCCCCCAACGACGAGTCTTTATTTGATGGGAATCAGTTTCCTCATTCGGTGGGAGTGGCTAATATTTTGGATTATTGCGATCGCCTACAATATCAACCGGCTTATGTGACATCCAAGGCGGAAGTTGAGGGGTTTTGTGAGTTGGCGGAATTGTTGGGGAATTTTTACCACAGAGGCACAGAGGACACGGAGGATTGATCCTGCCCTTTACCAAGGGGAAGTTAGAGGGGGTTTTGAGCAACAATTGGGCTCGAAAAAAATTTTGCCGAAGGGTTGACAGGGTGGCGCCAATTCCGATAAGATATTGACATTATCCTCC
>NZ_JAYFER010000292.1:0-374 GCF_055795065.1 Lyngbya sp. CCY1209 | reverse complement strand
TCCCCGTTGCTCAATTTTGTCATACCTGTTCGGTAGTATTTTCTGAGCGTTTTGTAATTGGCAATTCCGCATCGTGATACTACCCATGCCCGCAGTTGTTGCCAGAGTATATGGTCTAGCTTGTTGAAAATCTCCTTGGAGACTACCCCTGAGTAATACCTTGCCCATCCAGTGATGATGGGATTAAGATGTTTAATCAGGGCGGCTTGAGGTGCTGTTTTATGATTCCTAATCACCTCTTTCACCTTTTCGATGTGGGCTTTGATTGCTTTTTTATTCGGTTTGACGTGGGTTACAAAGCCTAATAATTTACTGCTCCTTCCCCCGCTTTTTCCGGAAACGTGTTTTCCGGCAGGATATTGCCTGATGTTGAA
>NZ_JAYFER010000291.1:0-302 GCF_055795065.1 Lyngbya sp. CCY1209 | reverse complement strand
TTTTGGAGTCGTAGACCATCCTTAGTTTGGAATATCCACTTATCCTTCCTTTCATCCCCGTTGCTCAGTTTTGCCATTCCTGTTCGATAATATTTCCTGAGCGTTTTGTATTTGGCGTTTCCGCATCTTGATACTACCCATGCCCGTAATTGTTGCCAGAGTATGTTATCTAGCTTATTGAAAATCTCCTTGGAGACTACCCCTGAGTAGTACCTTGCCCATCCAGTGATGATGGGATTGAGATGTTTAATCAGGGCGGCTTGAGGTGCTGTTTTATGATTCCTAATCACCTCTTTTACCTT
>NZ_JAYFER010000290.1:0-8310 GCF_055795065.1 Lyngbya sp. CCY1209 | reverse complement strand
TTCGGGAGCTTGATAGCTCCGTCTCTTTAGAGCGGAGTGGAAAAGCGACACGGCGGCTTTAGCCGCATTGCCGTTATATCCTGAAAAAGTTAGCATTATGCGTTGATTAGGTCGAATTATGCTCGTACTTGAGTTCAAGGCTTACGGTAAGCCCAGCCAGTTCGCCGCCATTGACGAGGGCATTCGAGTTGTCCAGTTCATTCGCAATAAGTGCATCCGCCTGTGGATGGACACCCCCAAGACCGGGAAGTATGACCTCAGCAAATATAGTGCCGTACTGGCCAAAGAGTTTCCGTTTGCCGAAAAGCTCAACGCTATGTCTAGACAGGCATCAGCAGATCGGGCATGGACGGCTATCTCTCGCTTCTACGACAACTGTAAAAAGAAAGTCCCTGGCAGAAAAGGGTATCCACAATTCCAGAAGGATAATCGCTCAATCGAGTACAAAACCCAAAGTTGGAAGCTGGCCGATAATCGCCAGTCGATTGCTTTCACTGACAAGCTGGGAATCGGCAAGTTAAAGCTCAAGGGAACTCGCCATCTCAATTTCTACTCGAAAGAACAGATCAAGCGGGTCAGGCTGATCAAAAGATCTGACGGCTACTATGTTCAGTTCTGTGTTCAGGTCGAGCGACGTGAAGAGGTTCGGCCCACTCACAGTGCCATCGGCTTGGATGTGGGCCTTGAGAACTTCTACACTGATTCGCTGGGCGGCAAGGTCGAGAACCCCCGGTTTTACAGACTGGGAGAGGCGAAGCTGAAGCGGGTTCAGAGAAGAGTCAGCCACAAGCAGAAGGGCTCTAACAATAGAGCTAAGGCGAGAGTTCGATTAGGCAAAGTTCACCTCAAGATAAGTAGGAAGAATCTCCGTCGCTGTCTTCGCGGAGAGTGTCAACAATCGCCGCGACTGTGCAAGCTTTTCCCATCAAAATTCCGCGCCCCCAACCCGTGGGAAAGCGCGGAATTTTTGTCGGCGGAGACAACTGAAAACTTATTAAAACTTAAAGTTTCGCGAAGGTTCCGTGCAATCCGTAGGGGATATGGTGTTTGAGGTGCAACCGGGCGACGGGGCCTTGATTCACGTCCTTGCCATCCAAAATGACGACATCGGACTGGTGGGTTTCGCTATTGTAAACCAACATCAACACCCAGCCGTCATCCTCCGAATTCCCGTCCGGGCGGGGGACGAACACGGGTTCCCCGGCAAATCCCCGGGGTGCCGCGCTCCAAAGTTGGCGATCGCCGGTTTCGAGATCCACCTTCAAAACCCCCTGCAGGGGCGCATTTCCCTCGGGCTGGTGCGCCGCGCCGAGGTATAAATATCGGTAGGAACGGCCCATGCGATCGGGGTGGATTGTGGGGAACTCGCAACACCGGGATTCGACCATTTGGCGTTTAACTTCCCCCGTGGTTAAGTTGAGGTTGAACCGCCACAGTTGACCCGGTTCGAGAACCGTAAAATCAGTATCGCGGAAATTCGCCTGGGGGTCAACGCCCGGTAAGGATTCGTAACAGATGGAGTCGAGATAGATTTCGTCCCCCGTTTCAAAGGCGTTGACGTGGTGGAAGACGAACCCGGATTCGATTTCGAGCACTTTTTTGTGCGATCGCCGCTTCGGGTCGCGGGGAATCACGATCGCCCGGGTGGGTTCGTTTGGTTGAAAATTGATGCACTGGCCCGCCCCGCAGAGTCCGAACAGATACGGTAGGGGATTGAAGCGGACGGGATTTTGCAAAAAGATGCAGTAATTGGGGGTAATGGCAAAATCGTGGATGAAGGCGAAACCGGGCACCGAATGGTCATGTTTGTGAACCAGTCCGCCGTCGGGGGCAAGTTCGTAGATTGTAATTGTCGTCGAGAGTCCCGGTTTGATGGCAAAATTCACCAAACTGGGTTCGCCGCCATTGAATTGAGAACGGGGGTCGATGCGGGGGTGGGCGGCGAAGGCTTCCCCCGGTTCGAGGATGCCGCCGAGATCGTCAATGCCGAGGGTTTCCAGGGTTTCCGGGTCGAGGCGGTGGGGTTGGGCGGCTTCCCACAGGGCCAGGAGTTTGCCGCCCCAGTAAATGACCTGAGTATTGGCAATATTTTTGGTTCGCAGGTCGAAGGCGTTGGCCAGCCATCCCCCCGGTTTTTGGGTGCCGAATACGCCCCGATAGCGGATGGTCTGGGCTTTTTGTTCTTCTAAATAGCCCGGGGTGCGGACGTAGCGGTTGCGGTAGTGGGCCCGTCCGTCCCGGAAGGCGATCGCGGAGATCATGCCGTCCCCGTCGAAGGGGTGGTGGATGGGCAGACCGCCGATATCTAAAAGGCCGGGGCCGTTGCGGAACAGGGTCCCTTCGAGATCGGGGGGGATGGTTCCGTCGATGTCGGCGATCGCATAATCGTATTCATTCGGTTGGGACCCATAGCCCCGCTTCCAATCTTCGGGATCGTAGGGCCGTTCGGTTTTGGAGGGTTTGGAGGTCAAATTTTGCATGGTTGAGACTGAAAAATAACTAATCGGACACTAATTCCGGAACCAATTCCGGATTTAGGGATTCGGGTTCGCCGTCGGGGGACTCGGGGGACTCTTCTTCCCCTCGGGCGCTGACCTGGGGCAGCCAGTGGATCAGGGGGAGGGGCAAAAGGGTGCTGAGGTTGGTGATCGTCAGCAGCAGCCACAGGTTATCGAAATTCGTTTCGGTGACTCCCAACAGGTGCGTCAGCAGGGCGCCGGACTCGTGGGAGAGGAGTCGGGCGAGGTTGGAAATGGACATCAGCAGGGCGAACAGGGTCGCTTCTACTCCGGGGGGACAGAGGCGGGCGGCGAGGACGAGCACGGGCATATAGGCGATCTCTCCGGCGACGGTGAGGATCAGGCTGTCCCCGAGGCTGAACCAGCGGTCATCGATGCCGAGGGCCCGGTTGGCGTGGGTGACGAGCAGCAGGACGCTCATGCCGAGGACGGCGGAAATGATGGTCGAACCCAGGAAGATTTTCCGGAAGGGGACGGATTTGAAGAATCGCTGGAACAGCCAGATCCCGATCAGGGCGGCGATGCTGGTGACGAGGCGGACCCGCCCCAGAAATTCGGGTTGGAACCCGAGTTCGTTGGTGCTGAAGTAGAAAAAGGCGGAGTCGCCGGAGGGGGTGGCTTGCCACAGGAACACGAAGGCGGTGGGCAGCCAGATGGATTTTTGGGTGATGGCCCCCCGCAGTTGTCTGACCTGATCTTTGACGATTTCCCAGTTGGAGGCGTCGGTTATCCGATTTTCCGCGATCGCTCCGGCGATGGCGGATACCAGCAGGGGAAAGGTGGCGGTGATCAGGAATACGGTTTGGGAGTTGAAGGCTTCCAGGAGGTAGCCGCTCAGATAGGCGGTGATCAGTCCCCCGATGGCGGAGGTGGCCCAGCAGAGGGACTGGAGGGAACCGATGTTGCCGATGGACTCGTTTCGGGCCCGCTCCACTACCAGGGAGTCTACGATCACGTCGCTGACGGCGACGGAGAGGGAACTCAGGGCGATCGCGATCCCGGCCGTGACGGGGTTGCTGACGACGGTGGCCATCGCCACCCAGGAGAGCGCCCCCAGAAGACCCGATAGAATCAGATAGGGTCGGCGGCGGTATCCGAAAATGGGCAACCCGTCGGAGAGGAACCCGAACAGGGGTTTGACCACCCAGGGGAGGGAGGCGATCCCAGTCAGGGCGGCGGTTTCGGCCGGACTCATCCCCAGGTCATCTTTGAGGAAGAAGCTGACGGCGAGGCGGGCTAACCCCAGGATTCCCTGGACGAAGTAGACTGTCAGGATGGCGACCAGTTCCGGGCTGGGGTCGTTCCCGAAGAATATATTTTCCTTGATGAATGCTTTGATCTCGGCGGTGCCGAATCGGGACGATCGCATATTGTAAATAAAGATTAAGATTTTTCAACATATATATCATAACGATTCGCCTCGGCAATGGCAGCCGATCTCTGTTTGGGTGGGAATTTGAGGCGTCGGGGGGCGTAGGGTGGCCCGCAGAAAATTTTAAGAAATCGAGCGGAATGGGGCTTCTGGGAAGGGGAAAATGTAATTTTTTGGGGACTTAGGGAGCAAAACCGGGAACTTTTGAGTCCATGAACTTGGGATTCTACAATCGGTAGAATGGAGTATGTTTGAGGCTGTCGGTCCGGGCGATCGGCAGCTTTTTTGACTCTCGCCAAATTCTGGAATGGCAGGTCGGAATAGAAAGGCCGTGTCGGGGCGCGATCGCTCGGTATTTTTACAGATGACGGTGGGTCCCAATTTGTTCCTTGGCAGTTCGGGACGGACTCGGCTACAGTGAGTTCTGTCCGAGCCATATCTGACTTTCTATGGATGCCGAATCTGGGTTGACGGGGTTAAGGCGAACCGCGATCGCGGTTTTCGTGCTGTTGGGGACGATCATTTTCTACGGATACGAATTCGCATCCGCCAACCTCCGCAACCAACTCCCAGCCGTCGAATTCCTCCTCGACCCGACCCTCTATCCCCGGGATTTTTACGTTCGGGAAATGGTGCAATTCAACCCGCGATTTTATTATTATCATTTAATTGAAGTTTTGTCAAGGCTGGGATTGAATATTTCGGCGATTACATTCATTTATTATCTCATCGCACTGGCCGCATTCGTCCTGGGTTTGTCTGCGATCGCCCGCATTTTGTGCCGGAATGTCATGGCGGCTTCAACCCTGGCATTTCTGGGCTTAACCGCCGCCAACGGCACCATCGGTTTTACCGATTTATTCCGCACTGAACCCATTCCGGCAACGTTTGCGATCGCTGTTTCAATCTGGGGAATTTATCACTGTTTTAAGAGTCGCTGGATTTTCGGATATACTCTATTCGGCTGTGCCTGCCTCCTACAATTTTTGGTCGGCGTCCTCCCGGGGATATTATTCGCCCCCCTCGCCATTTTAGAAGTTTATAGAAGCTCTCACGTTGATCGGCAAGAACGCCCAATTCAAAGTCCCCCTTACCAAGGGGGATTTAGGGGGATGGAAACTCCCCCTTACCAAGGGGGATTTAGGGGGATGGAAACTCCCCCTTCCCAAGGGGGATTTAGGGGGATGGAAACTCCCCCTTACCAAGGGGGATTTAGGGGGATGGAAACTCCCCCTTACCAAGGGGGATTGAGGGGGAGCGAAACTCCCCCTTCCCAAGGGGGATTTAGGGGGAGCGAAAGTCCCCCTTCTCAAGGGGGATTTAGGGGGATCTCATCAGCCTACAAATCCCCACTAATCGCCTTTCTATTATTAACCCTTTTCGCCGCCGGTGTCTACCTGCCCATGAAACTCACCGGAGGGACGGGAAGTGAGCTGATGGACGACGGACAGTTTATCGAGCTTTACGGTTACATTCGCCACCCCCACCACGTCATTTATTCTAAATTTGGATTATTCGGATCGCGGGGGTGGATCAATTGGATCGGGTTCGCAGTTTCCGGATGGATTCTAATCTCAATTTCATCGGTTTTTACATCCAAAGATAAATTCAAACTGCGAGTTATTTTTATCGCCGCTTTGGGAGGGTTGCTGCTGGGGTATGTGTTCGTCGAAATCATCCCGATCGCCACCTTCGCGAAACTGCAACTGGCGAGGACGACACCTTTTATTCAACTGGTGGTTTTAATGGCGATCGCGGCTTGGGTTAGTCAATCTTACCGGAGTGGCAATCTGCCCTTGGGATGTCTATTAATCGCCCTTACCGTTATTAAAAATAGCGGGATTTTGTTGGCGATCGCCACCATAACACTCTGGTTATACCCCCGTTATCTATCCAAACTTAAAAATCGGTGGATCTATTTTTCAATCGTTATTTTAATGCTGATTTTGTCAATTCTCCTCTGTTCCTACTTCGGTGCGATCTTCACGCTGCTATTTGTCGCATCAATACAACGCATCCAAATACCCTCCCAGAAACTCAATTGGATCGATTATGGCTCCATCTTTTTACTGCTGCTGACTTTCCTGTTAAACTATCATTACGATCTGTTTCTGTTTGGGACACTATTTTTTCCCGCGATCGCACCCCTTCCCCGGTTTCCGAAATTATTGAAAGTCGCCCTATTGTCAATTTTGATAATTGTAGGCGCCTCCTGGATGCCGAATCGCCTAAAAATTGTCGCGAAACCGGACGAACCCGTGGCAATTTTAGGCGAACGGTTCCGGCAACAGAGTCCCCAAGATGCCCTCGTTTTAGTTCCCCCGTCTGATGAAGATTTTCGCTTCTATTCCCAGCGTTCCGTGGTGTGGTCGTTCAAAAGTTTTCCTTTCACCGATCGCGGTATATTGGAATGGGAAGATCGGATGAAAAAAATAACCGGAACCGTCGATGCTTCTGCCGCCGATTTAGATGATCGCTACCGCCAAAAGTCGGGTTCGGAATTAGTCGCGATCGCCCAAAGTTTCCAAGCTGATTATATCCTCACTCGCACTGACTGGCACCCCGAGCTCCCCGGAACCCCCGTCGATACCGTCGAGAATTGGGGAATTTGGCAAATTTCAGAATAGTAGCACAGGCATCCTGCCTGTCACAAACCAGCCAGTTACGATCCAGATTCTTTTGTATATAAGCCGTAGCACAGGCATCCTGCCTGTCACAAACAAGCTGGAAGCTTGTGTTACGAGAACAAGGTATACTGCTATTCAGTTCGTCGGGTGTCGCCAAAATTGTCCATGAGTTTGAGTCCCGCAGAAACCGCCAAACCGTCCGCCAGTGGCGATCGCATCTGGAAAGATTCCGCGATCGCGATCGCACTATTTGCCCTCACGATACTGACTCGCCTCCCCTTCCACACCCAATTTCCGGAGGGGGACGAGGGACATTTCGCGATGGCGGTTCGCGAGTTTGACGTCAGTCGAAACCAGCCGCAGATGCCGGGGATGTTTATCATTTTTATCTGGATGGCGAGGTTTTTTAACCTGTTTATCGACGATCCGACGCTGAGTTTGGTTGCCGTCAATATTGTCGCCTCGGGGGTGACGGTTGCCGCTTTGTTTCTGTTGGGAAATGCTTGGTACAATCGCCGGGTTGGCTGGAGTGTATCGTTACTCGCCCTCACCAGTCCCCTGTTTTGGTACTACGGCGAAACGGCGTTTTCCCACGCCTTGGAATTTTGCTGGGTGGTGCTGATTTATCTTGCTGCCTATTATACGGGATTGGGCGATCGCCGTGCCCTATTTAGTTTGGCGATATTGATGGGTTTGGCGGGCGGAATTCGTCCCAGCACGCCCTTTTTCTTGCTTCCCCTCGCTTTGGTTGCGGTGTTTTTCGGGTGGCGGCGTTCCCGCAAAACTGATAGTCAAAATTCGTTTACCTTTTTTCAGGTGATTTTAGCCTTTGGAGTCGGTTGGCTGGCGGTGGCGTTGTGGTTCGTTCCGTTAATTGCCAGTGCGGGGGGATGGCAAAGTTATTGGGAGTTGGTGCAAAATTGGCTACCCGTGCACACCACCCGCCAGGATGCGGATTCCTTGGGGGAGGTGTTCGACAATGTGATGGTATTGATGAAGGCTTATTTTCGGGTGGTGGGATTGGCGATTATTCCCATGTTTTGGATGTTGGTGCGCGATCGCACGGCGATCGGGTATTTGATTCGCCGGGATTGGAAAATTCAGAGTTCATTTGCCGCTTTAATTCCGGGATTGTTGTATTTTTCTTTGGTTCACCTCCGCCGCAAACCCCAGACGTTTACCATCATGCCTGCGGTTCTGATTATGGGGGGGTTGACGATGGTTTGGTGGGGCGATCGCCTCTCGAAGTATCACCGCCAAGCCTGGGCAATTGTCACCGCCGCGATTGTTGGTTTGAACGGGTTATTTTTCCTTTTTGGTCCCCCTGGAATGCCGACTGCCGGAGAGTTGCGACGGTTCAATTTGGATGTGGGAGAACGGATCGAATTTGTCCGCGATCGCTTCCCCCCGGAAACTACCGTCGTCCTGACTCGGGATTATTATTACCGCCTCATGGATCTCTATTTTCAGAACTATCAATTGCCGGATTTATCCCACGATTTGGATGAGGATGCGATCGTGCTTCCCCCCCACATCCGCACTCTGGTTTTGTTCGACGATCGCATTTTCAGCGAACCGGGACAGGCGGAGAATTTCCAAACGATGAATATGCCGAGCGATCGTCCCATCCGCTATCTGAATTGGTTGCCGGAATGGCAGGTTAAACTCAGCGAAAATGGCGCGATTTTGATGCGGCGTCAATAACGGTTTCTATCGTTTCAATCCCTAATCGGTATTTCTGATTCTATCCAATCCGGTTGAATCTCCAAACCGCTTGGGAATCAATTCCCAA
>NZ_JAYFER010000289.1:0-611 GCF_055795065.1 Lyngbya sp. CCY1209 | reverse complement strand
ACGAAAGCCGGGACACCTCAAGGAGGGGTAATAAGTCCACTCCTCGCCAACATCGCACTGGATGGAATGGTGAGGCATATCGAAAAACTATTCCCCAAAAAGAATAGTACAGTTCAAGCAACGGTTGTCAGATACGCCGATGATTTTGTAGTCATATCACCAAAACTCGAAATCATTGAACAGTGCCAGATTGCTATCTCCGAATGGCTAAAGCCCATTGGACTCCGACTCAAACCAGAAAAGACAAGAATATGCCACACACTTCAAGAAATTGAAGTAAATGGAAAAATGGTCTCACCTGGTTTTGACTTTCTAGGGTTCAATATCAGGCAATATCCAGTCGGAAAACACAGGTCAGGTAAAAGTGGAGGCAAGGTCAGTAAACGACTCGGCTTCAAAACTCACATTAAACCTGATAAGGAAGCAATCAAAGCCCACATCGAAAAAGTGAAAGAGGTGTTTAAGAAACACAAAACAGCACCTCAAGCCGCCTTGATTAAGGAACTCAACCCCATCATCACTGGATGGGCAAGGTATTACTCAGGGGTAGTCTCCTCGGAGATTTTCGGAAAGCTAGATAACATACTCTGGCAACAACTGCGGGCATGGGT
>NZ_JAYFER010000288.1:0-3618 GCF_055795065.1 Lyngbya sp. CCY1209 | reverse complement strand
AAAAAGGTGAAGATCCCCCCCGGCCCCCCTTTGTAAGGGGGGAGGAAGAGGGGAGAATTGCGCTCAAAGTCCCCCTTCTTAAGGGGGATCATGGGGGATCATCCGGATCTCATCGAATCAAAAACCGCGTTGACTTCCCAATTAAAATCCCAGATCGTCCAGGGCGGTAGTCGCCGCCTCAAATACCGCCTCGTCCGGCATTTCCTGCCAATCCGTCGCCCCAATTTCGCGGTAAAATGTCTCGTCGTAGGGCCGGGTGCGGATCACCACCGGCATGGGGACGGCGTGTCCCAACACCAACGCCTGCTGCTTCGAGTCCAGCTTCGCGAGCACCGATCGCAAACTGTGACTGCCCGAAACCCCGGTAAAAATGGCATCGATATCCTTTTCATCATTTAATAGTGCCGTGATGCGGGTTCCGACTTGGGACATCACCTCGGAATCGATCCCGGACGGACGCTGATCCACCACTAATAGGGTGACAAAATATTTTCGCATTTCTCGGGCGATGGTGCCGAAAATCGTCGATCGCACGATCGCCGGATCGAGAAACCGGTGCGCCTCCTCAATTGTAATCACCAAAGGTAAAGGGCGATCGCTGGGATTTTTCGAGGCCAAAAACGTCTCCGCCTTCCGCACATAAGCCTGGTGAATGCGGCGGGTGATCATATTCGTCACCAGCATATAAGACAGCATATCCGACTGGGAACCGAACTCAACGATAACGTGCTTTCCGGCGTCGAGGGATTGCAGGATGCGATCGATATAATTAAACGGACAAGTCGGGCGCATATATTTGAGATTATCCATCCGCATCAACTTCCGCTGCAGGGACATGATCGAGCCCTTGTGGCCGCGGCGTTCGTCGCAGAAAAGCTGGATTTCCTCATTCGTCATTGCCAGCAATTGCGAGATCCAATCCGTCCCAAATTCGCTGCGGAGAATATTGGCACTATCGAGACTCGCCTCCGACAAATTCAACTCCCGCTGCACCAAATTCAGATCTTCAACCTCGATCTGTTTGTAACTCAAATACAATTCCTGGGCGTCGCGAATCCCCCGGCGGCGGGTGGATTCGGGATCGAGGGTGTAAACCTCCACCTGTCCGGGAAACAGTTGTCGCAGTCCCTTGACGGTGTTGAATTTTTTCCCCTCCGAAACCGCCTCCCAGCCGTATTCCGAGTGCATATCGAAAATCAGGTTAACGGCGGCTTTTTTGCGGATAATGCCCGATAATAATAGGCGGGTGAGGAAGGATTTTCCCGTCCCCGACTTCCCGAAAATGCCGTTGCTGCGTTCGACGAAGCGATCGAGGTCCAGACACACCGGAACCGGCATATCGATGGGTTCTCCGATCGCAAAATTGCGCCGCTGGGGGTCATCCTCCCAACCGAAAATAATCCGAAAATCCCGTTCGCTGGCTTCGTAAACCTGGGAGAAGTGGGAGGGGATGGTTTTCACCGGCAGCAGTTCAAAGTCCGCCGCGTTGGTGTTGGCTTGGAAGGAGGCGGCGCCGTTGCCGTTTCGTTTCGGTTCGGCGTTGTGAAATTCCGACACCTCCCGATTCAGCATCAACATCGGACTCAATTCAATAGTTCCGTAGGTGCTGTTTCCGGCTAAAACGGCTTGCAGGAAGTCATCTTCCGGACGGGGGGGGTTGCTGAGAATGCGGGCGCTGGCGGTGCCGAGGGAAACGTCCGTGAGGAGACAGAAAAAGTGCGATCGCACCCCGCGCACCACCAGGAATTTCCCGACGCGCATTTCCTCGACGGAAACATCCGGGTGCAGCCGCACCTCCAACCCTTTCGTCAAGGAACCTTGAATTACAGAACCGAGCGGTTTTTCGAGTGTCATCAGATGCTATTCCAGCGGATTAAATTTCATCGAGTTTGGGAGATATGGCGCTGCGCGCAGGGTGTGGGGTGTGGGGTGTGGGGTGTGGGGAATAGAAACCGCTTTGTCATCAGGGTTGTAAGGTTTTTCCCTCGAATGAAACTGTCAACACAGAGCATACAGCGCTATACCTTGGCTATCTTACCGCTTTTTCTATCTATTATGATGGATCGAGATGGATGGAAAAGCAAGGGAGGCGATCGCTTTTTTGTGGAAATCCCAAAAACCCGATTCAGTCATTTTAGGACTCAAGCCCAACAACAGCCATCAAAACCCTCCGTTGTTGCGCTTTAGCGCTTCCGGGGCTAAAGCGCAACAACAATCGCCATTGAGTTATCGATCGGGTATGTTTGACGGACATCTATTGCAGAAAAATGGGAGCGAGTGGGGCTTTGTCAATGAAGAAGCCCTGGAAAATTTTTTATATCAAAATTTAGGACAATTATTTGACATCACGCCTTTGGCACAACAATACAACGTCGAAAGTCAACGATGCGACATCTTGGCGGTGGGCGATCGCAAAAAATTGTTCGTGTTGGAGTTGAAGAATGCGGAAGATCGGGGCATCGTCCAACAATTGACCCGTTATTATGATGCCCTGTTGGAGGACAAACCGTTTGGCGATCGCGTGGATTATGACAAACCCGTGCAATTGATCGCGATCGCCCCCAGCTTCCACCGCGATAATTTCACGGACAAAAAATATCACACCCTCGATTTTCAGTTTTTAGAATTTTCAGTTATTGAAAGTCGAGATAAATTCTATCTCCGCCTGCGAGATGTTGACAGCGACACCGTTTCACAAGTCAAAATCCCGTATCAAAAACCCAAAACGGATTTAGATTTACCTCCCATACCGCCCGCCCTCGCCAAGCTTCTGAATAAGTGCGAACCCAGCCAGCAGCAAAAGATATTGGAAATTCGGGAGAAACTTTTATTATTTGATAACCGGATGCAGGAGATCGCATCGGCGAACAGCATAAAATATGGAAATGGAACGGCCAAGAATAGTAAGTTTTGCGCCGAGTTTATGGCGTACAAGGATGAAATTATATTGTTTCTCTGGATACCCTACAAAATGGGCGAGAGTCCGAGAATCGGTCGGGCGAGGATTTGGACGGACTGGCAGGATCGCGCTTTGATTGAGGGTTATGTATCCCGGGGCGTGGGAACGGAAATTAATCGAGCCAAGAGAAATATACAAAGGATAATTGATGCAATTCAAAAAGGTGATCGAGGAACATATGGGGGGTTTCATTGGGATGGGTATATTGGAAACAAATTGTATCGCATTTCATTGCCAGTCACAAAAGTTATGGGCGAAAAATATTTTAGAGAGGCTCGTAGAATCCGCAATGATGCGAGAAAAAATAAAGCGCTATTATATGAAGAAATAGAGCTTGAAAAAATGAATAATAAAATGTGGGAAATAGAAACGAATATAAAATTTTCGTCTCAAGTTGAAAATTACGATCGCTCTCTAGAATCCCTGCTGGATTTGGCTTTGGAAAAATGGTCGGATCGGGTTTGAACTGGTCTTGTCGCCCAGCCAACCGCCTTGAAATAAATTTCAAGGCTAATAGCAAAAGTCCACTCAAGTGGACTCAATCAAGTATAACAATGTGAAATGATTCCGGAAAAAAATCGTTCCACTCAAAGCCCCCAGAATTGGGGGTTTGGGGGCGCGACGATTTACCAATAGTTTCCGATTGCTAACAATGTGAA
>NZ_JAYFER010000287.1:0-654 GCF_055795065.1 Lyngbya sp. CCY1209 | reverse complement strand
CCATCTTACGTCTGAACCGTGACCCGTCTGCATATCTCGAACATTACATCCGAGCTTTGGCTTCTGGTCACATCTCACCCCCATATGGCTTGCGCTTACACTTTTGGCTGTTGCCTTCACTACTTGTCTAATCGACCATTGGACAAGAGCCAGTATGGGGTTAATTCGTTCCATCCGTATGGGTATTCCATCCTTAGACTCATCCTCTCCCCCGGTGTACTTTTAAAGGTCTGTGTGGATAGCGGTGTAAAGCTTCCACTTTTCCACTTGCTCATTCGAGCAGCACCGTAATCAACCTGTTTTCGATACCAAATTCTTTCGAGGGTTCATGGCAGATGTTTACCTTTCGGTTAGTCATAGATGATTGGCAGTGGTCGAGTTATTGAGAGCAGATTCTCCCTCATCGCCTTCCGTTCCCCGCTTCAGTCCTGGAGTTGTGAATCCCAAAACTGGGGGTGGCTACCGCCTCCTCTCTCGGATTATCAGTTTTACTTATTTCTTATATAAGAAATTTGTATCATTGATTTTCCTTGACCCTGAGAGTTCCGACCTCATTTAGTATCAATGTGATACCAATTTTAGGAACATACAGACAGTTATAAGGCTGGTCAGGGGTGCGCCCCTTATATTCACCCGAGGGGGTGAAAGCCTTAC
>NZ_JAYFER010000286.1:0-207 GCF_055795065.1 Lyngbya sp. CCY1209 | reverse complement strand
CTATATATAGCAATCGGAAACCATTTGTAAAATTGTCTGGCCCCCAAACCCCCAATACTGGGGGCTTTGAGTCGATCGAATTTTCACGAATCATTTCACACTGCTATATATAGCAATCGGAAACCATTTATAAAATTGTCTGGCCCCCAAACCCCCAATACTGGGGGCTTTGAGTCGATCAATTTTTCACCAATCATTTCACATTGC
>NZ_JAYFER010000285.1:0-305 GCF_055795065.1 Lyngbya sp. CCY1209 | reverse complement strand
AATCGACCATTGGACAAGAGCCAGTATGGGGTTAATTCGTTCCATCTGTATGGGTATTCCATCCTTAGACTCATCCTCTCCCCCGGTGTACTTTTAAGGGTCTGTGTGGATAGTACAAACAAGCTTCCACTTTTCCATTTGCTCGTTCGAGCAGCACCGTAATCAACCTGTTTTCGATACCCAATATTTACGAGGGTTCATGGCGGATATTCACCTTTCGGTTAGTCGTAGATGGTTGGCAGTGGTCGAGTTATTGGGAGCAGATTCTCCCTCATCGCCTTCCGTTCCCCGCTTCAATCCTAGGG
>NZ_JAYFER010000284.1:0-349 GCF_055795065.1 Lyngbya sp. CCY1209 | reverse complement strand
ATTCCCAAGCTAATAGCACAAATCCTCTCGCATAGGATTGGGAGTTGCTATATCAACTGCCAACAACTGAGTCCACGGCAGTGTGGACTGGTGCTATTAGCCTTGAAATTCATTTCAAGGCGGGTGATGAACCGCTTGGGAATCAATTCCCAAGCTAATAGCACAAATCCTCTCGCATAGGATTGGGAGTTGATAACAATTGTCGCTCCCCAGTCCACTTGAGTGGACTTTTGCTATTAGCCTTGAAATTCATTTCAAGGCGGGTGATGAACCGCTTGGGAATCATTCCCAAGCTAATAGCACAAATCCTCTCGCATAGGATTGGGAGTTGCTATATCAACTGCCAACA
>NZ_JAYFER010000283.1:0-16025 GCF_055795065.1 Lyngbya sp. CCY1209 | reverse complement strand
ACACCTTAAACGGTGGGTTACGGCGGATTGCTAGATTGCCATCACAGCCTGGGTTTCAGCCGCCTAACCCACCCTACCGGACTACCGGACTATTGGACTGGCAACCGGGGATCGGCAATCGGATCTGGGAACCGGGGACGGTGGCCCCCACAGCCGATCGCCTCATTCTTCCCGGTTTGGCTGGCAAATGGTGTATAAGTACAGTCGTACCCGGCGCTCGTTGGGAACAAATACCTGCCGGTCGGGAATCTTTACGAACCGGCCCGGACAAGGTTCAGGTGTGATTTTTTGTTGAGGGATTGCCAGATGCCGACCCAGATGACTCAGTATGCGACACTCGTGGACCTGTTGCGCGATCGCGCCGAAACAATAGGCGATCGCTTGGCCTATACGTTTTTGGCCGACGGGGAAACTGAGTCGGGGCGGTTGACTTACGGGGAACTAGACCGGCAGGCCAGGGCGATCGCCGCCCACCTGAGAGCCCGCGTCTCCCCCGGTTCCCGCGTCCTCGTCGTCTACCCCTACACGGCCGGGTTGGAATTCATCGCCGCCTTTTTCGGCTGTCTCTACGCCGGCGTCGTCGCCGTCACCGATAACCCGCCGCGATCGGCTGCAGGACTGGAAAAAACCGTCGCCCGCCTGCAATCTTCGGAAGCCGAAATCGCCCTCACCACCCGGGGCCTGCTCTCCCACCTGCGGGGATTGTTGCAAAAACAGCCGCAATTGACGGGTTCCCTCGAAAACATCCCCTGGATCGCCACGGACGCCCTCTCCCCCAATTCTGCCGCCGACTGGACGCCCCCCGACATCCAAACTGATACCCTCGCCTTCCTCCAGTACACCTCCGGCTCGACGGGAACCCCCAAGGGGGTGATGGTGACGCACGGCAACGTCCTCCACAATTCCGCCATTATCTACAACTGTTTTGAACATACCGAAAACAGCCGGGGCCTGATCTGGCTGCCGCTGTTCCACGATATGGGACTCATCGGCGGAGTCGTCCAACCCCTCTACGGCGCGTTTCCGGTTACGCTGATGTCGCCGGTGGCCCTGATTCAGAAACCGATGCGCTGGCTGGAGGCGGTTTCCCGCTACAAGGCCACCACCAGCGGCGGGCCGAATTTCGCCTATGACTTGCTGTGGCGGCAGGCGAAAGCTTCCGATCGCGATCGCCTGGATTTGAGCAGTTGGGAGGTGGCGTTTTCCGGAGCGGAACCCATCCGCGCCGAAACCCTAGATCGATTTGCACAAACCTTCGCCCCCTGCGGTTTCCGTCGGGAGGCGTTTTATCCCTGTTACGGTATGGCGGAGACGACGTTATTTATTTCCGGGGGCTCGAAGGCGGACGCCCCGATTGTGGAAACGTTCGACGGCGCGGCGTTGGAGGAAAATCGCGCCCTGCCGGTGGCTTCTGATCACCCCAAGGCTAAGGCGGTGGTGGGGTGCGGCCGGGGTTGGTTGGGGGACGAGATCGCGATCGCCGACCCGGACACCCTGCAACCCCTCGGCGAGGGGGAAGTGGGGGAAATTTGGGTGCGCGGCGCCGGGGTGGGTTTGGGCTACTGGAATCGGCCGGAGGATACGGAGCGGACGTTCGGGGGGAAATTGGGCGATCGCGGGCCGTTTCTGCGGACGGGGGATCTGGGATTTATCCGAAATGGCGAGTTGTTCATCACGGGCCGGATCAAGGAAATGATGATCCTCTGGGGCCGCAACCACTATCCCCAGCACATCGAGCAGACGGTGGAGGCCTGCCATCCGGCCCTGCGCCCGGGTTGCGGGGCGGCCTTCGCGATCGAGGTGGAGGGGGAGGAACGGTTGGTGATTGCCCAGGAGGTGGAACGGCGGTTTCTGCGGAAGCCGGACGTGGAAGGGGCGATCGCGGCCATCCGCAAGGCGATCGCGGATCGTCACCTGGCGGATGTCTACGCGGTGGTGTTGTTGAAGACGGGGAGTTTGCCCAAAACCACCAGCGGCAAGGTGCAGCGCCAGATGTGCCGGCGTCGGTTTTTGGAGGGGACTTTGGATGTCGTGGGGCGGTGGCAATATGATGCGTCCGAGGAGAGCAATATTTCGGATCTGGTGCGCCGGGAGGATATGGCGTCTTCTCAGGTTTAGAGTCGCCGGAATTGGGGAGATGCGATCGCCCCCCTTTTCTCGAAATCAATCTTCGGGCAGATGCGATATAATTGTCGGGTAATATGATAAAATGGAGTTCGATTTTGGGTCGCCAGCCCCAATCATTTCGGAGTGAGGAGATGTCAAATTGATGCGCGATTTATCGTTCAAAAAGATTCGGGAAGGACTTCGGTATTTCTTGATTTATCGAGTCGGCGAGCCGATATTAAGGAATTTTGAAAAGGCGATTTCCAAGTCTTCTAAAATTGGCAACACGCCCTTTTTTGATGCCCAAAAATATCCCGAATATTTTGAGTGGGTTCCGATGCTGGAGGAGAATTGGCATTTGATTCGGGAAGAATTGGATCGGCTGCTGCCCTACCAGGAGAATTTGCCCAATTTTCAGGATATTTCGCCGGATCAAGGCTACAGCACCAGCACGGACAATTTGTGGAAAACTTATTTTCTGTACGGGTACGGTGTCAAATCCCCGGAAAGTTGCGATCGCTGCCCGGAAACCACCCGTATAATCGAAAGTATTCCGGGGTTGAAAACTGCCTTTTTTTCGATTTTACTGCCCGGAAAGCACATCCCCGAACATCGCGGCCCCTTCAAGGGTGTGATCCGCTGCCTGCTGGGATTGAAAATTCCCGAACCCCGGGAAAAGTGTCGCATCCGCGTCAAAGATGAAGTGCGACATTGGGAGGAGGGAAAATGTCTGCTCTTTGACGATTCATTTCCCCACGAAGCCTGGAACGAAACCGACGGCATTCGGGTGGTTTTGTTCCTCGATATCGTCCGCCCCCTGGGGTTGCCATTGTCGTGGATCAATTCCCTGTTGATCTGGCTGATTTCCATTTCCCCCTACGTCCGGGACGGAACCGCCAACCAGAAGAAATGGAACCGGCGTTTGGACGAGATTTTCAACCGCAATCGCCGGCCGGAAACGGCCCATCAATAAAGCGGAGAATGGGGTCGAAAACTTACGACTTCGATCCCACCTTTGTCAACCTCCCCAGGTCGGAACGTCCGCGATCGCCCGTCCCCGGGTTCATCGTCGCCCCGTCGCCCACGCGAATAAAAGTGTTGCAAAATGATTGAAATAGGTTATATTATCCTGGAACAGTAAAATTTTTTTCCACATTAACTAACTCAATCATTAAGACTGAATGACTGCTTTCCAACATCCGTTTGATGCAGCAACGTTAATCGAAATTTTAAAGGGTCGGGCCATCCATGAACCCCACCGAGTTGCCTACACCTTTTTAGTGGATGGAGAAACCGAAACCGTGAGTTTCACCTACGGGGAGTTGGAGCGTCGGGCGCGGGCGATCGCGGCCCACCTCCAATCCACCTGCCAACCGGGCGATCGGGCCCTGCTGCTGTACCAACCCGGCCCGGATTATATTACCGCATTTTTCGGCTGTCTGTACGGGGGTGTCGTGCCGATCCCGGCCTACCCGCCCCGGCCGAACCGCTCCCTATCCCGCATCCTCGCCATCCTGGAGAACGCGGACGCCCACCTCGCCCTCACCGCCTCCGCCGTCCTGCCGGCCCTGCAACGGCAATTCACCCGGGTTCCCGAGCTGCAAAGCCTGCGGTGGGTCGCCACCGACACCGTAGCCGAGGATTGGGGCGATCGCTATCAAGCTCTGGACGGGCAACCCGATGCCCTCGCCTTCCTCCAGTACACCTCCGGGTCCACATCGGTCCCCAAAGGGGTGATGATTTCCCACCAAAACCTACTGCACAACTCCGCCTGGATTTACCGCCGCTTCGGCCACTCCCCCGAAAGCCGGGGCCTGATCTGGCTGCCGCCCTACCACGACATGGGGTTAATTGGGGGCATCATCCAACCCCTGTACGGCGGGTTCCCCGTCAGCCTGATGTCGCCCCTGATGTTCCTGCAGCGCCCCCTGCGGTGGCTGCAGGCGATCTCCCGCGATCGCGCCACCACCAGTGGCGGGTCCAATTTCGCCTATGACCTGTGCGTGCGGCGCGTCACCCCCGAGCAGTTGGACACCCTGGATCTGAGCAGTTGGGAGGTGGCCTTCAACGGCGCCGAACCCATTTCGGCCGACGTGATAGAGCGGTTCGCCCGCACTTTTGAACCCTGCGGCTTCCGGCGGGAGGCCTTCTACCCCTGCTACGGCATGGCTGAGGCGACGCTGCTGGTGACGGGGGGGCGGAAAACTGACGCCCCCGTGTTGAAGACGCTGCGGGCCTCCGAGTTGGAACGGCACCGGGCGATCGCGGCCAATGGAGATCCGGACGACACCCGCACCGTCGTGGGTTGCGGCGCGGGCCTAGAGGACCAAACCATCGCGATCGTCGATCCCCACAGCCTCGAAAGATGCGAACCCGGACGGGTGGGGGAAATTTGGGTGTCCGGACCCGGCGTCGCCCGGGGCTACTGGAACCGGCCCGGGGAAACCGAGTCCACCTTCGGCCAATACCTGCCGGAGACGGGGGAAGGGCCGTTTTTGCGGACCGGCGACCTGGGCTTTTTGGAAAATGGAGAATTGTTCATTACCGGCCGTTTGAAGGATGTGATCATCATCAACGGCCGCAACCATTATCCCCAGGATATCGAGTGGACCGTCGAACAAAGTCACCCCCTGATCCGTCCCAGTTGTGCGGCGGGATTTTCCGTGGACGTGGGGGGGGAAGAGCGGCTGGTGGTGATCGCGGAAGTGGAGCGCTACTACTGGAAGCGGCGATCGCGGGCGGCGGTGGCGGAGTCGGCCCCCTTCAAGCGATCGCGGGCCGCGGCCACCGAAGATTCCCTGAGTACCAAGGATCTGATCCAATCCATCCGCCGCGCCGTCTCCCAAAACCATGACTTGCAAGTGTACAGCACCCTGCTGCTCAAACCCGGGACGATTCCCAAAACGTCGAGTGGTAAAATCCAACGTCATGCCTGTCGGGCCGGTTTTCTGGCGGGGACTCTGGAAGTTGTGGAAGACTGAATCCGGACTTCCGACGGGGAAGTTGCCGTCGCCCGATCCGGTGTCGGTCGCCCTTCCTACTTTGGGGGGTTCGTGGCAAAATAACCATCATAATTTGGTTTGAAGGCCCCCAGACCTGGCCGATTGTCAAGTCAGCCCGGAAATCTTGCCGAGTCAGACGCACTAAATTGTGATGGAGGAGTGAATGGTGCAAGTGTTGAACCACTCTTGGAACGGAAAAGATGTCGAACCCCCCTCCCGAATGGGCGATCCGGCCGAAGCGTCCGGGATTTCCCCGGGGAGATCGCCCGATGCCGAGGCGATCGAGACTTGGCTGAGGGCCCAACTGGCCGATCGCCTGGGATTGTTTCCGGACGACATCGACATCGACGAGGATTTTGCCAATTACGGCCTCAATTCCATCGAGGCGGTGAATTTGTCCGGCGATCTGGAAAATATGCTCGGCCGCCGGCTCCCCCCCACCCTGCTATGGGACTACCCGACGATCGGGGCGATCGCGGATTATCTCGCCGAGGACACCTCCCCTGACGCGGCGGCGGCCGGCGACGGCCCGTCCCTGAGTCCGGAAGAAGCCGCACGGCTACTCGGAGAACTCGACCAGATGTCCGATGTCGAAGTGGACGCTTTGCTCAATTCCATGTTGTCTGAAGAGGAACGTCATTAATGGCCAACTTATCCGATCGCACCGCCCACCTTTCACCCCGACAAAAACGGGATCTTCTGGCCGAACTGCTGCGCCAAAAAGCGGATCGGGAAGCGGTGCCGGACATTCCCCCGGAATACTACCGCTTCGACCTCTATCCGGAGTACCGCAAACTCAAACGACAGCAGCAGGAAATTGCGGCCCTCGGCATCGAAACTCCTTTCTTTACCCCCCAGGACGGTATCACGGGCAGTACCACCCTCGTCAACGGCCGGGAGTTGATCAATTACGCCACCTACAACTATCTGGGGATGTCTGGCGATCCGGCTGTCTCTAAAGCCACCAAGGCGGCGATCGACCGCTACGGCACCTCCGCCTCCGCCAGCCGCCTCCTGTCCGGGGAAAAACCCATCCACCGGGAATTGGAGCGGGAAATCGCCGATTTTATCGGCGCGGAAGATAGCATCGTCTTCGTCGGCGGCCACGCCACCAACGTCACCACCGTCGGCCACCTGTTCGGACAAAATGACCTGATCCTCCACGATGCCCTCAGCCACAACAGCCTCCTGCAGGGCTGTTTGCTCTCGGGCGCCACCACCGTCGCCTTCCCCCACAACGACTGGCAAACCCTGCACCAACTCCTCAAAGATCGTCGCCACCGTTACCGGCGGGTGCTGATCCTGATCGAGGGCATCTACAGCACCGACGGCGACATCCCCGACTTGCCCCGGTTCGTGGAATTGAAGCGGCGGTACAAAACCTTCCTGATGGTAGATGAAGCCCACTCCATCGGCGTGTTAGGAAAGCAGGGACGGGGGATCGGCGAACATTTCGGCTGCGATCCGGCGGACGTAGACCTGTGGATGGGAACCCTGAGCAAGTCCTTCGCCAGTTGCGGCGGCTACATCGCCGGCTCGGCGGCTTTGGTGGAATACCTGAAATATACCGCCCCCGGCTTCGTCTACAGCGTGGGCATTTCCCCCCCCAACGCGGCTTCGGTTTTGGCGTCCATCCGCGTTTTGAAAGCCGAACCCGAGCGGGTGGCCCGACTCCGCGATCGCGCCCGACTGTTTCTCGACCTGGCCAAAGAACGCCATTTCAACACCGGGACGAGCAAAGATTCCCCGATCGTTCCCATTATCGTCGGGGACTCCCTTGCCTCCGTCCAACTCTCCCAAAATCTCTTCCGCCGGGGCATCAACGTCCCTTTCATGTTCTACCCCTCCGTCCCCCAAAACGCGGCTCGCCTGCGCTTTTTTATCACCTGCAACCACACCGAAGCGCAAATTCGCCAGACGGTGGATATCCTCGCGGAAGAGATCGCCCAACTCTCCGATTTTTAGCAGGCTGGTATAGCGGTTTTCGATCCGATGAGATCTGAAAAATCCCCCTAAATCCCTCTTAAAAAGGGGGACTTTTACTCCCGGATCGTACCTCACTCCCCTGAGAAACGCTATATCATAACCACAGCTTACAATTGATTATCTAATCCGTTGACCTTTACTTGGTGCAATCCATGAGAGTCTTACTGGTTTACCCCATTTTTCCCCAAAGTTTTTGGTCTTTTGAAAAAACCCTGGATTTGGTCAACCGCAAGGCTCTATTGCCCCCCCTGGGTTTGATCACGGTCGCCGCCATCCTTCCCCAAGAGTGGGAATTTAAACTCGTCGATCGCAACGTCCGGGCCGTCACCGAAGCCGAGTGGGACTGGGCCGATCTGGTGATTTTATCTGCCATGATCGTGCAGAAAAAAGATTTCCTCGACCAAATTCAAGAGGCAAAAAAACGCGGCAAACCCGTCGCCGTCGGTGGCCCCTACCCCACCGCCCTGCCCCACGAAGCCCGGACGTCGGGCGCCGATTATCTGGTGTTGGACGAAGGGGAAATCACCCTCCCCATGCTCGTCGAAGCCCTGGAACGAGGCGAAACTCACGGCATTTTCCGGGCCGAAAATGGCGAAAAACCGGATGTCACGACAACCCCCATCCCCCGCTTCGAGTTGTTGGAAAAAGAAGCCTACGACATGATGGCGTTGCAGTTTTCCCGGGGCTGTCCGTTCCAGTGCGAATTCTGCGATATCATCGTCCTCTACGGCCGCAAATCTCGCACCAAAACCCCCGCCCAATTCCTCGCCGAACTGGACCGCCTGGTGGAACTCGGCTTCACCCAGGGCATCTTTTTGGTGGACGACAATTTTATCGGCAACAAACGCAACGTGAAATTGTTGTTGCGGGAGATGAAGGAATGGATGGCAAAAAATGACTATCCGTTCCGGATGTTGACGGAAGCATCGGTGGATCTCGCCCAAGATCAGGAGTTGATGGATCTGATGGTGGAGGCGAATTTCTATTCGGTGTTCCTGGGTATTGAAACCCCGGACGAAGCCAGTTTGGAACTCACGAAAAAATATCAGAATACCCGGGATTCCCTCGTCGATTCGGTGGACAAAATTACCCGCGCCGGACTGCGGGTGATGGCCGGATTTATCATCGGTTTCGACGGGGAAAAAACGGGGGCGGGCGATCGCATCATCCGTTTCGTGGAGACAACATCCATCCCCGTGGCGATGTTCAGTATGTTGCAAGCCCTCCCCAATACGGCCCTGTGGCACCGCCTCAATAAGGAAGGGCGACTCATCGACCCCCACGAAAGCGCCAACATCAACCAAACGACTCTGATGAACTTCGTCCCCACCCGCCCCATTGAAGAGATTGCGCGGGAATATGTGGACGGATTCTGGAAACTTTACGACCCCCAGGCGTTCCTCGATCGCACCCACCGCTACTACCTCAAAATCGGCGCCCCCCGCAACTCGAAATCCACCCGCAAACGCCTGGAATGGAAGACGATTCGGGCGCTGTCGATCCTGCTGTGGCGGCAGGGCGTCGTCCGCAAAACCCGCTGGACGTTCTGGATTTATCTGTTCGATATCATGCGTAAAAACCCCGGCGTGGTGGAACTGTATCTGATCATGTGCGCCCACTTTGAACACTTCTACGACTATCGAAAAGTGGTGCGCCAGCAAATCGAATTCCAACTCGCCGAATTCATGAAGAAAAGGAAATCCGCACCCCTCAAAAAAGTCGCCTAAAACCGCAAAAATGAGGAGAGATTTTGTCTCTCCTCTTCTTTTTAATTTTCGGCTAGTTTGGAAACGAAATCCGACAACCTACATCAGCAATTCCCAACTTTAAAAGCACAGCGCTACAATTATAGCAGTACGCAAGTAGGTTAGGACACATCCTTTCTCTGTGTTCCTCTGTGCCTGGAGTGGTAAAAATTTCCATCGGGGCGATCGCGATTCGGCAGAAGCCCCGAAATGTGGTATCCTCCATATATTTCTCAAATTGGCTTCAAAAACCATCCCTTCCCAGAGGATATCAATGAAACGGAAACACCTGATTCTACCCGGAATCATTTTCTTGCTCGGTACTGCATTCCTGGGGACAGCCGTGGCCCGGGAGCTGACCGACCAAGAAAGGACAGTCGTCTGCAAACTTAACGATGTGGTTGAGGAGGCGGGAAGAGACGGTTTCGACCTGGCATTTTGGCCCGTCGTTCGCAAGGGACCGGCGAGAGTTAACGCCCCGTTAACCCTCCGACTCGATCCTTCAATTGAATATGTCTTTGTCGGCTACTGCGATGAAAATTGCAGCGATGTCGAATTGAAAGTGAGAACCCTGAGCGGAGAAGTCCTCGCTTCCGAAGAGGAAGTCCTGTCGGTGATTTCTTTTGAACCCCCCTTCACCGACGATTACGAATTGACGCTCAGAATGACGGACTGCAGCACCGAAGAGGGTTGCGTTTACGGAATTGGCATTCTCGCCCCCCGGGGTGTGAATGTGCCCAACTCTTCCGGCTTACCCAAGGAACTGGCTCAATTTGAACTGTGCGATTGATTTTCCCCCGTGCCTGAGTCGTGCCCGGAGATCCGATCCGGGCTTTTACAGTATTTTACATGAGAAATCCCATAAGAAACCGGGTTTCTAGAAGGATGTTTGTTTTGCCATCGAGATCGGGCATAGAAACCCGGTTTCTAGAGTTACGGTAGGGGCAAGAAACCGGGTTTCTAGAAGGATGTTTGTTTTGCCATCGAGATCGGGCATAGAAACCCGGTTTCTGAAGTCATTTTTGCAGAAGAAAATGAACTGTCAGTTTTCCCGAACCAACATCCACGTCGCCTTCGTCAAAGGCTCAACAGCTATCTATTTATAGATCTTGCCTAGTTTTAACATATTGCGCCATGACTGAATTTAAACTAAAAAGTGTCGTGTCTCCTTGCTGTTTGGTTTCCAATATAAATCGCCTCACTAGAGATTTTATTCCATTAATTAAATCGGAAAGAGGTAATTTGACTCGATTTGAAATGTCCGATAAGGGGATCGCCTCTGTTTCCTTTGAAAGTTGAGTAACAATGACCACCTCACGAGCACTTAAGCGCTGAAACTGTTGTTCTAGGTGCCAACATAATGATTCGTCCAAAATCGGCATCTCATATTGTAAAAAATTACCAACTTTACCACCAAACAATTCTCGAATTAGGGTGGCGATTATATTTAACCAGAGCGGGTTGCCTTGATAAATATTGATCAACCTTTCCCATGTTTGTTGATCGGATAACTGATGGGAAATAAAAATATCTTTTGCTGCCATTCCCAAACCATCTAACACCAAAGTAAAAATTGGCAAATTTAATTGTTCTAGTTCTGCAATTTCTCTCGGTTTCTCCGAACTAATTAAGATGAAACAGCTCTGATGATAAACTTCGGAAACTTTTTTCAAAAATAAATGATAATCTTGACAAACTGATTGGTATTGACCCGCAAATTTACCGGGACTGAAAATTTCCTGTACGTTATCTAAGAGAATGAGGCAACGATAGTAGCGTAAGTAGCTCAAAATTCGGCTTATTTTAGTTTCGATGTCTAGATTTTCATTCATCTTAGATGACAGTGAAAATATTTTTAATAATTGATTTAAAATCGTTTCTAAAGTCGGGGAAAAGCTCAAGTCGCGGTATATGATAAAATTAAAGTTGCTTTTTATTTCTTCGGCAAGACTTATAGCTAGAGTGGTCTTGCCCATACCACTAACGCCTAAAATTGCAACTATTTTTGCACAATTATTATTGCCATTATTGCGCGGATCATTTTCTTCACTTACGACCCATCTTTTAAGTATAGATAATTCTTCATCACGTCCATAACATTTCAAAACTTCCGGCGCGTCACTTAAGTCCAGATAAGGTTGATCTTGGGGTTTTGGTTTTGGCAGATCAGAAACCGGCGATCGCATGTGTTCGGGAAAACAACTTACATTGTTATTAACCGTGACATGATCTCTCCCAATCACTGGTGAAATATTAGCGTTATTAGCAATTATCGCTCTCTCTAGTATCGACCTGACATTAGCTTTACTAACCTCTTCGCCTAATGCATCTGCAAGTATTTTCCATAGTTCTGATGCCACGACTCTCACATAACCTTCGCTGCAATCCCGATCTTGAGCGATTTTAGCATATTTCCTTCCTTGCAGAGCTTCTTTGAGGATCGCCTCCTGCAAGTCATCTAGATGTTTCCCTGTTTTAGAAAACACCCTTTCATCGGCAAATCTTAAAATTTTATTAAGCTCCATAGCTGCTTTTCCGAGTAACTTTTGCTAATGTTACATGACATTTTATAACACTTTTCATAACATCATATAACATTTTATAACGATGTCAAGCTCATCATCGCTGCAAAGGAGGATGAGAAAATTATGTTCACACAAGATTGAAATCGCGCAGATTTGAGAGTTCCAAATCTGGAACAATCTATCGGGAGGGAATTTTCTGGTTTAGGTCAGCTCTAGCATCTCTCAAATTGGCGATATCCTCATTGCACTCTACTGTTGTAATGGGTATAGGACAACAAGCTATATTAAACTCAAAGCATGGAATATGAAATAGTTAAAGACAAAACCGCTCCGAGCAGCAAAGAGCAAACCAGCAGTTTGAGCGAGACACCGCAGTGGAGATTGGATGAAATTGCGTTATCAAAAAGTACCCGCGAGCAAATAGAGGAAATGATTGCTTATGTAAATAATCGGGATAAGTTATTTGTAGAATGGGAGTTTAATCGGTTTCTCAAAACTGGTAAAGGTTTGAGTATCAACTTTTTTGGCCCCTCTGGTACGGGTAAAAGCATTACTGCTGAAGCCATTGCTCATCAATTGGAGATGAGCATTATTAAAGTGAACTATGGCGAGCTAGAATCCGAATTGGTAGGAGGAACATCCAAAAATATATCAAAGGTTTTCCAAGAATCGGAAAAAAGCCGTAGTTTATTATTCTTTGATGAAGCTGATGCTGTCTTGAGTAAAAGAATTTCAAATTTATCTCAAGCCGCCGATTATGGGGTCAATTCAGCCAAAAGCACATTATTGACCCTGATGGATAAATTTAATGGTGTGATTGTTTTTGCTACCAACCTGTTTGAAAATTATGATGATGCTTTTTTAAGGAGAATCATATTTAATGTAGAATTTCCTGTACCTGATCGAGAAATGCGGACTCAACTATGGCAATTTCATTTATCTAAAAATATTCCCAAAAACATTAGTTATGAGAGAGCTACCGAAATGAGCGAAGGTTTATGTGGGGGTGATATTAGAAATATAACCATTAAGCTAGGTCTAAAATTGTTAGTTGGTAAAGCTCAGGTTATTGACGAGCCTATCCTCTCTGAGGAAATCAACAAATACAAAATTATCAAGCTGCATCACCAAAAAATCAGTTTGGCAAATGCGACTAGGATAGAAACAAGCTCGACTTCAAATTTAAGAGAGGAATAACTCATGGCTATCGATCCGATTAGTTGGACTTTTGTTGCTGCCGCTGCAATCAGTCTTGGAGCTGGATTTAGTTCTTATTGGGATGAAATTAAAGCTTGGGCTGACCGTGTATTGGCTCAAATACTAGATACTGTAAACCAAGGTCTTGAAGTAGTTACAGATGCAGTAATTTCTTTTACAAAGGAAAAAAATAGATATTATAAACAAGCTGAAGTTTATGTAATGAATATTAACACTCATCAGGTGAGACTTGAAAGGACAAAGGAAATCATAGAATTGTCTGATATTCCCGAAGAATTTCGACAACAGCTTGAAGAAAGAGCCAAATTAAAAATTATGCAAATGGAAACTCAATAAAAAAATCAAAAATATATTGTTCAAGAAATCGAAAATATGGGGTAATGTTTTTGATTGCTTGAGCTTAAGGATCGACAACAACAACGATATAGGTAAATTAATCAATGCCAAAACCTCAAGAAACATCCGCATATCAATTTCAGCGATTTTTAAATAATATCAAAAATATCCACGAGCAAATATCTCAAGCAATTCAAGGCTATCCAAAGATCGAAACATGGGCAAGTCTTGAAAAGAAAACTTTAAATTTTGATTTGCTGGAAGATGATCTAAAAAAGATACACAGAATTCTTAAAAAGGATGGAGCGTCTATATTAGGAACTCGTCTAATTTTAGATGACAAAAAAAACTTGATCGAGATCAAAATTTATAGTCAAAAAGGTGCAAAAAATTATGTCGATACTACCCGAGCTGAAATCGACCGCCTAAAAAATATTCCACCCGATATTATGGAAGAAATTAAAAGGAAAGGTAGGGTCGAATTAAATCTTAAATTTGACGACTAATAAAAACGTGCCAGCACCTCCTTTTATCATTCACTCTTCGCCAAAATATTTTGGTATTTTTATTGCAATATTTTCAGAATTCGCATGAATTTAAGCTCCCCGAATAATTAATTTTTAAAAATCGGAACATTTATTACTCAACCCAAAAATAACATCGCCACCCCGACGATCGCCACCAACGCCCCCAAAATCGCCCGCCAACTGACGCGATCGCCCATTGCTATCGCGATCGGCAAGACGAACAGCGGACTCGTCGAATTGAGAGTTTGGGCAATACCGGCGGCGGTAAATTTCAGGGCGGTTTGCTGCAACCAAATCCCCAAATAAGTGCCGAAAAATGTCGCCAAAATAATAATCCCCAACACCCGCCGGGACTGCAACGGTTTGAGTAACGCGGCGGGGGATAACCGCTGAGTCGGCAGGGCTAAAACCAACACCGCCACGCCGCCCACAATTCTTAATAAGGTACTCCACAGGGGGCTGATGCCGCTTTGGGTGAGTGCCAGATGGGATAAAATCGCCCCCGTGGACTGGGATAAAGCCGCGATGCTGCCGAAAATCAAACCCCGCGTCAATCGTAGCGGCATTCCCACCATTTCCGCCGCCCGTTCCGTAATCACCCAGGCGATGCCCAACACCGTCAGAAAAATTCCCCCCCACGCCGTTAAAGAGAGTCTTTCCCCCAGAAAGATAAACGCGATCAATGCCGTCAGGGGAGGGGCGAGGGTTTCCAACAGCAACGCCCGCCGGGGACCGAGACAATTTAAAGTTGTAAAAAATGCGGTATCTCCGATGCCGATACCGATGATGCCGCTGAGGGGAAGTAAGCCGAAAACCCAGGGAGTAAATTCGGGCAGTTCGCCCCCCGATTGCAGGGCGATGGTGAGTAATAAGAGGGCGATCGCGATTCCCCCTTTGATCAGGTTCAAACCCAGGGGGGAAATTTGCGTCCCCACCCGGGCGTAAATCACCGACGCGATCGCCCAAAACAGTGCCGCGAATAGAGCCGCGATTTCCCCTGTAAATTGGGTGAATATCATCCCTCTCCGGTGATCGACAATCCTTCCACCCAAACCCGGGGAGAAACCCCGCCGTCGGTGAGTTTAACTTCCGGTTCCACGCAGACGATGGATTTGAGCAATTGTCTGATATCTCCGGCGACGGTTGCCGACTCGATACTGACGCGATCGCCCCCTTTAATCATCCAGCCGTCGAAGGGCAAAGAAAACGACCCCTGCAAAGACTGAACCCCGGAATGGAGGGCTTGCAATTCGTCGATCCAGATCACATTATCCGCCGTTTTAATATTGTAAGAATCGCCATTTTCGCCGCTTCCCGGCGCCACGCAGAAGAAATTCGGACTCACCGAAACTTTCGCCCCGATGCCGGCGTTTCCGGTAGGCTGGGCGTTCATCCGGCGGGCGGTGATGGAACTGTGCAGGAAGTTCGTCAACACGCCCTTTTCAATTAGGGGCACTTTCCCCGTCGGCGTTCCCTCCCCGTCGAACGTCGTCGCGGCGATATTTTTGGGGTGCAGTTCGTTATCGTTAACCGAGAGAAGCGGAGATGCGATCGCCTGCCCGATGGATTCGATGGTGGACAGACTTTGGTTGTCCAAAACGCTCTGGGCATTGAACAGGTTAGAAAATGCCCCCAAAATACTCAAAAACGCCTCCGGCGAAAACAGGACCAAATATTTCCCGGACTTAATTTTTTCGTACTCGATATGGCTGATAGTTTTCTCCGCCGCCTCCTGCCAACAGCCCTCGATATCCAACTGTTGCAAACTGCGCCCCAAACGGTACGCCCCGCCGCTGCGCGGCTTTTTCCCTTCTTCCTCCGTTTTGCTGTAAAAATAAACCGAAGAATAGGACAGACTTTCCTGCCGCACCGCCCCCTCGCTGTTGAGGTAAAATCGCACCAAATCCCGCTGGGATAAACCATTGTAAGGAACCCCGACGATCGCCGGGTGGGCGTCCAACAACCGCCGTTCCGCATCCAGCAGGGTATCCACCAATTGATCCATCGGCGCCTGAGATGCGGTGCGATCGCCCATTTCTTCGATGGGAGCAGCCGCCAGGGGGCTGAAATCGGGGACGTGTTCTTTCGCCCCGAACCGACTCGCCTCATAAGCCGTCTGCAACGCCATCTCCAACCCCTTCGGCGTGGTGTCCGTGGTGGATGTCACCCCCACCGTCCCGTCACTATTCCAAACCCGCACCATCACGCTCGATCGGTTGGAGGCACTCACCTGCTTGGGCACGCCCTGATTCACCTCGGCGCGGCTCGATTCAACCGTGGCGCCGTAAACGTCGAATTTGCGAACCCCCAATTGGCTGGCGGCATCCTTAATTTGTCCGATCAAACTGTCAGTATTCATCATCTTATTTTGAGTTTCTCAAGTGTCTAAATTCTATCCGATTTTTGGATCAAATTTGTGACTCCAATCTGTCATCTGTAATCTGTGGGGGCAACCGTCTCTGGTTGCCCATTTCATCTGGTTGATGGATTTGATTAGATGGGCGATGAGATGGGCAGGCACAGAGGCACTGCCCCCACAGTCTCAATCCCATCTAATTTGTAGATGAGATAGGCAGGCAC
>NZ_JAYFER010000282.1:0-2415 GCF_055795065.1 Lyngbya sp. CCY1209 | reverse complement strand
TTCGGCTCAAATGAGGCAAAATTCAAAACGGAGCATCGGGCATCTTGCCTGTGGATTCAGATCCGATCGCCTCATTTCAGATGAAACTGTCCAGTCGGGTGGGTTAGGCGCGGCAGTAATTTGGAGGAAAAACCCACAACTTTTCATCCGCGCCGTAACCCACCATTTCCAAATTAAATACTTTTAACCAACCGCATAGTCGCTCATTTCCCGCATAAAAGGAGGGTAAAAACCCAGGACAATATCTTGTTTTGGCACGCCAAAATTGACCAAATCCGCCGCAATATCATGCTCCGTCGAGTTGTAAAAAATCCAAATTTTCTCATTGCGAATATCTAGATGTATGACACAATGATGGACCCAGCGCTGATGCTGCCAACCCAGATGTACAATTTGATAATGATTTCGTTGTGTATCAAAAATCGTCTCAACCTCAATCTCGCCATAAGCCGGCTTACTTTCTGCATAACTCATCAACAATTGTTGCACAATTTGCTGATAGTTTTTTAATTTATCCGTTACTCCTTCCATAGTAAAATTAGCTCCAATTCAATATCGTAAACAATGATTTTGACGGAATTTTCTTGCAACATTGATGCAGGAAAATCAAGTTTGAAGAAGCTATTATAGACTAAATTTGGGATGGCTAGATAGAGAATGCGATCGGGGTCTTCACGTCGTCAGGCAGCCCGATAGTTGATAAACTGCCCCAATGCCGTATGAAACTCTGAAATTGCTGACGCACTTGCCAAAAAACTTTTGACTTCAACTGCAATTTTATCATCTCCTCGCTCCGCCGCCAGTAATCGTTCTGCTCCCAAGTCAATCTCCATATCTACCCCACCGACTTTAATCTGAAAGGGATCGTGAGTGACATTCCACCCATCTGATTCGAGAGCTGTCTTAACAACTTGATGAAAACGATCCTTAGCCACAATAGACGATCCCATAAGCCCGATGCTATCCAAGCTTATCATATAAAGCCGTAACAGCGATCGCCCGACGGTTTCCTCCGGTGGGCAGGAATGGCTGAGTTGAGAGCAGATGCGATCGCGAGCTCTAGATACCGACTATAATGGAAATTCCAAAGGAACTGGACGCACTCCAGAAGACCCAAACCATGCTAGAATTAATTCAAAAAAATTGGGTGGGCTTGCCATGAGATTTATTAACCCCAAAACCGACTACGCTTTTAAAAAGATCTTTGGTTCGGCCGAAAGCAAGAACATTTTAATCAGTTTTCTCAATGCTTTAGTCTATGACGGCAATCCGACCATTGAAGACTTGGAAATCATCGCCCCCAATTTACCCCCCCAACTCGAAGGTTTAAAAGATACCTATCTCGATGTTAAGGCGCGACTGAATGACGGGACGCTGGTCATTATTGAAATGCAGGTTTTAAACGTGCAGTCGTTCGGGAAGCGTGTCTTATTTAATGCCGCGAAAACCTATGCATTTCAACTGCAACGGGGACAGGGGTATCGATACCTGAAACCGGTGATCGCTTTAACCTTGACCGACTTCGAGATGTTCCCCGAACGCGATCGCCTGATTTCCCGCTTTATTTATAAAGAGAAGTCGGAAGGATGGGACTACATTGATAATGATATCGAGCTGATCTTTGTCGAACTGCCGAAGTTTACCAAAGAACTCAACCAGCTTGAAACCCTAACGGACAAATGGATCTATTTTATGAAATTTGCCCGATCGCTCACCGAAATCCCCGAAAATATGGAGGAGATAGTGGAACTCCAGCAAGCATTTGAAATTGCCAATCAAGCTGGCTTAACATTAGAGGAATTAGAAGAGTTGGAACGGCGGGAAATGTTTATTTATGACCAACAGGGTGCGATCGCTTTGGGACTCGAACAAGGACGACAAGAAGGACTCGAACAAGGACTCGAACAAGGGCGACAACAAGGACTCGAACAAGGACTCGAACAAGGACTCGAACAAGGAAAACGTAATGTTGCGCGAAACTTACTGGGGCAACTGAATGATGAGGCGATCGCACAAGCCACGGGATTGAGTTTGGAGGCGATCGCGGCTTTGCGTCAGGAAATGATGAATGATTAACTGAATGTGAGATATTACCCACCATTTCTCGCTAAAAGAGTCCAGTAGGGTGGGTTAGGCGCGGCAGTAATTTTTCGGAAAAACCGACAACTTTTCATTCGCGCCGTAACCCACCATTTCCTTTTTAATGCACAGTTTTAGCCGTGTCGGTCCACTACTGGACCTGGAATGACACACCTTAAACGGTGGGTTACGGCGGATTTCTAGATTGCCATCACAGCCTGGGTTTCAGCCGCCTAACCCACCCTACTGGACCTGGAATGACACACCTTAAACGGTGGGTTACGGCGGATTGCTAGATTGCCATCACAGCCTGGGTTTCAGCCGCCTAACCCACCC
>NZ_JAYFER010000281.1:0-1316 GCF_055795065.1 Lyngbya sp. CCY1209 | reverse complement strand
CCCCAATCATCTTCAGATGATTTGAGCTGTTAGCTTGGGAATTGATTCCCAAGCGGTCTTGATATCCAACCCGTTTTTTTCCGGGCATTCAACTGGATTTGATATGAACAGAGCGGAAACCGTGCAGATCGAAAATCGCCTGAGCCATTTAGATGTGGGAGTTCCCGTGACGGTGATCTCCGGTTTTCTCGGCAGCGGAAAAACCACGTTACTCAACCACATCCTCAACCACCGGGGCGATCTGAAAGTCGCGGTTTTCGTCAATGAATTTGGCGAGATCAATATTGACGGACAGCTTTTGGTTTCCGTCGAAGACGATATGGTGCAGTTGAGCAGCGGCTGCATTTGCTGCACCCTCAACGATCGCCTCGCCGAGACAATGGTCGGGGTTTTAGAGCGCAATTCCCAAATCAATTATATCCTGATCGAAACCACCGGCATCGCCGACCTGTTGCCGATTATCATGACCTTTTCGGGGACGGAATTGCGAAATTTGACCCGGTTGGATTCGGTGTTGACGGTGGTGGATGCGGAGACATTTTCCGCCGATTTATTCGGCAGCGAAGCGGTGTTGAGTCAAATCGCCTGGGCCGATATCATTTTATTGAATAAAGCCGATCGCGTGTCGCCAACACAGCGCGATCGCGTCGAAGCCGATATCCGCCAGATCAAACCCGACGCCCGCATCTTCCCCACCGAGTACGGACAAATCCCCCTCCCCGCCATTTTGGGCATCGAATGCCACCACCCGGATTTGAACGCCCTCTCCCGTTTGAACCTGCAAAAACCCCAATCCAAACACTTGGAAAATGATGGGTTCGTGTCCGTCACCTTTGAGAGCGATCGCCCGTTGAGCGTCGAAAAATTCCAGACCTTTTTGAGCGATCGCTTGCCCCCGACGGTATTTCGCGCCAAAGGCTTCATTTGGTACGGGGGAAATACATCCTGTCACCTGCTGCAATTGAGCGGCAACCGCTATCAACTCACCCCGAATTGTGATATCGTTTCCCCTCGGAATCAACTGGTATTCATCGGCCGCCACCTGGACGGCGCAGCTTTACAAAATGCGTTGGAAGATTGTTTGATCGAGCGATCGTCGATGGAGTAGACTGGAGAAGATCCCCCATTATCCCCCTTAAAAAGGGGGACTTTGAGAGCGGTCTTCCTTCCAAAGGGGCCGGACGCGATCGCCCTAAATCCCCCCTTGACAAGAGGGACTTTGAGAAGCTTTCCTTTCCAAAGGAAGCGGGACGCGATCCCCCTAAATCCCCCTTGAAAAGGGGGACTTTGAGATGAGTCCTCCTTCCCAAGGAAGC
>NZ_JAYFER010000280.1:0-2836 GCF_055795065.1 Lyngbya sp. CCY1209 | reverse complement strand
CTGGCACCCTGGTGGGGAGACGGGGGAGACTGGGGGACGGGGAGAATTATTGATTCTCACCCCCTCACCCCCTCTCCCCCTCGCCCCCTCTCCTTTCCCCCGACCCGACCCCTCGGTTTTCATCCCGGCTAATAACCGAGAGCCCCAATGACACTTTTTCGCGGGTTTACTTTTGGGTTTGTAGCGGTTGCAAAATCCCCGATATTTTCGAGCGCAATCCTCCAAAGTTGCCCCCAACTGCAAAAAAGCCGGATGCCACTGGGTCAAGCCATCATCGGTGAGTTTTTCATAACTGCCGTAGTTGCTGAACTCATAGAAAAAGGTCGATCGCATTTTCGCCGCTTTGGGATTGCCGTGGATGTAGCGCAGGGTATTCAATGCCCGGTCTTTGTCGCTGGCCGGAAACCCCTCGGCGAAGTAGCGCTTTTCCCAAAAGTGTCCCGTGCGGTTGAGCATTCGGTTAAAGCACATCGCCGTATACCAATTGAGAAAGTGCATGATTTTCGGCAAATCTTGCGGCTGTTTCGGTTCGATGAGGTAATGGACGTGATTGCTCATAATGCACAGGGCGTAAAGTCGGAAATTAAACTTGTTCAACGCCCGTTTGATGGCATACAGAAACACCTCCCGACAGGCTCGACGACTCAGCTTAAACTCGCGATTGTTGCACCGCGTTGTGATGTGGTAGGCATATCCGGGTTGTAAATTTCTCTGTCGTTTCGGCATCGCTATTGTTGAGGCGTTTACTGACACTTACATCTAACAGAAAAAAGGAGATCATTACCATGAACAAATCCACGAATAAAAAAGCGATCGCACCCACCCCCACCCGGCCCATCGATCGCATCCACTCCGGCCAACCCAGTGCCGACGCCAACCCCAGCGTTGTCGCCAGTGAATTCGGTTTGCGATCGCAATCTCTCGCCTCCTACGACGGCGACGAGGAATAAAATTTATAGCAACGAGCGATCGCCTGGTTACAGTTGAAATGGAGTCAGAACAAGAGGCTTAAGCCCCTTGTTTCCCGACTCCCGACTCCCGACTCCCGGGCGCAGCGCTATAGGGGACGGGGAGACGATGACCCCCGAGGGTCGCGCTCCCGGTTCCATTCTGCAAACCTTACCTAAAAAAAACAATGGCATTTCCCAAACAAGCCGCCCCCGTCAAACGACCCCATTTCACCCAACCGGCCCTCGCCGTGGATGTGGAAAACGGCAGTATCGACAGTTTGGTACACATTCGCATGGACTTATTGCACGGCGCCAACTACAACGACCCGGCGGTATTTGCCCCGCGCAGCTACGACCGGGTCATGAATTCCGGTTGGAGTGGCTTTGGGGGCATCGGGCGCCATTTCTAAAGCGTCAACGACTTCCTCCCGACTTGTAAGCACTTACGGAAACATCCACCACCATGACAGAACAGACCGAAACCCTCTGGCAAATCGGCCACCCCGGTAAAGCGGGAAAAGAATTTGTACAGGCGGGTGGTTGGCAAGCTGAATTTACCTACACCGTGGGGGCAGATGCCGATCCCATCCGCGCCCCCAAACTGCCGCCGCTGTTGCTGGTTCCCGGCCGGCCCAACAAGCCCAAACGCGGCCGCAAACAGTGGTTTGCCACCGACAAACTAAATATTTGCTTCACCCTGGCTCAGAGCTACGGCCCCGGAGATCTGACCCTGTTTTACGACTTTTTCGGCTCGGAAACAGACACGCTCCTGCTCGACGGGCAACCCCTGGCGGAAATTGCGGGGGTGGGGGAAGGCAAACTCAAGCAAAACCAAATCCCCCTGCCGGCGTTGGAAGCCGGGGAACACACCCTGACCCTGACCACCGCCGGGGGAGCCGGGGACGGCGCCCACTGGATTGACTATTTCAAACTCGAAGGAGCGACGGTTCCTCAACCTGTCCCACAACCCACTCAGACAATGGCAAAGAAAAAATCCGCACCCCAACCCGAAGAAACCGCACCCCAGAAGTCCTACATCCCCACCACCATGACGGGACTACAGGATTATTCCTACTGGTGGCGCTATGCCCGGGAGCACGCCAAAACCGCCGAACCCAATAGCAAAGCCTTCCGCCGGGGGCGGATTTGGGCGTAACAAGTCAGAAGTCAAAAGTCAAAAGTCAAAAGTCAAAAGTCAAAAATTAAGAGGCTTTAAAGGCTTTTTGATTAGAGACTCGTAAACCTAACAAATGAGGAAACTACAATGAACCAGAAAAACATCTCTCCCAACCCCCAGCAGCCCGTCGATCGCGTTCCGGCGGGTCAACTGCCCACCGCTCTGGCCGAACTGAGCGAAGAAGCGATCGCCACCCAGGCTCTCCCCCATGAATGGTATCATCCCAATACTTGTTCCCATGACGGGGACGACGAGTAGTCGAAATCAGAGTCCAGTAGGGTGGGTTAGGCGCCGCAGTCATGTTTCAGAAAAACCCACAATTTTTCATCGGCGCCGTAACCCACCATTTCCTTTCTAATCGATAGTCATTTTTTTGTGGTGTTATGACACACCTTAAACGGTGGGTTACGGCGGATTTCTAGATGGCTTTCACATGGGTTGAAGCCGCCCAACCCACCCTACGCCAAAGCACTTGGCCCACAGTCAAAAGTAGGGTGCGTCAATGAAATGTCAACACCGCCTCGGCCACAAAAATGACAGTCAAAAGTAGGGTGCGTTAATGAAATGTAACGCACCGCCTCGGCCCACAGTTGGCGGTGGGTTACGCTGGCGCTAACCCACCCTACTAGACCGTTTCGGCTACAACTGTGCATTAGATTTCCTTCGTTGTTGCGCTTTAGCGCTAAAGCGCAACAACGAACCGAGTTTT
>NZ_JAYFER010000279.1:0-3394 GCF_055795065.1 Lyngbya sp. CCY1209 | reverse complement strand
GTAGGGTGGGTTAGGCGCGGCCGTAATTTTTCGGAAAAACCCACAACTTTTCATCCGCGCCGTAACCCACCATTTCCCACCAGATCGAGAATCGAATCACTTTTCATTGTTAATCATTAATTGTTAATTGTCAAACAAATTCAATTGCCCTCCCCCACTCAGGGGTAATTCCAACTGTTCGACAACAACTTTTGCCTTGATCTCGTCCATTCCCAGCCACAGGTTCAGCAGCGCCTCCCGCTCCGAGACTTTATCGGGGATGACCTTGAATGCCACCTCCAAAGTCTTCATAAATAGGTCGTTTGTTACTAATCCCGTATTTTGCAAGAAACGCCGCACCAGTTGCAGGTTTTGTTCCTCCTCGTAGAGGGCGAGGATGGCGTGGAGTCCGTCCACCAGGTATCGCCCGGAAAATTCCTGGTCGTTGAGGGAGAACGCCCGCTTTTTGAGCCGCTGCCGGGGGGTGAGGAGCTTGCAGGTGCCGCTGGCGGAGTCGAGGAGTTTGTGGGTTCTCGCCAGGTCCGAGACGTTGAACCCGCCGATCGCCAAAGCTAATTGTCGCGCTTCATCAAACGGGAACTCCCGCGCTCCGAAGGCATCCCAGGCGAGGAGATACCACTGGCTCAAGGGGTCGAATCCGGCGGTTTCTGACTGCACCAGGTGGCGGAAGCGGTAGTTGGCGATCGCTTTTCGGGCTTCGGCGAAGGCTTCTTCGGGGCGCACTTCCTCGCCGCTGCTGTCCAGGATCGGGTACTGGCGGGAGAAGACGTTCAGGGCCGGACCGAAGGCGCTCAAATAGAGGTCGATTCCCGTGATGTCGTTGGCTTCAAATTCCGGCGCCCGCTGTTCGACGAGGTTGGCCACTTCCGGGCGCAGGTCGTCCCACCAGGCCTGTCCCGCGTCCGGGTCCCGCTTGCGGCAGACGAGGAGGACGGTGCTGGAGACGCTGTTTTTCTTCGCTTGGTGGAGGTTTTGGGGGTTTTCGGTGCTGACGGCCCAGGAGGCGGTGATCTCGAATCCGGCGTCGATGAGGGATTTGGCGAGCACGTCCCAGGCGCCGGACTCTTTGTGGTTGAACTGGACTGTCACTGTTCCATCATCTTGCAAAACTCGATAATATTCCATAAAAGCCAATGCCATTTTTGCTTCATAATCTTGGTTGGCTAGTTTTTCTGGGGCATCTTCCATATTCCGAAATCGAAAAGGATTTGCAGTTGCTTCTCCAGCTTTTTCGGTCACATCTAAATAAAACAATTCAGGAAATATATCTCCCAAATTCCTTTTCAGCCAAACATAAAAGAAATCCGAAAGATCGGCGTAGGGAATAGTCGAATAATAGGGCGGATCGGTGATGACGGCATCGACGGAGCGATCGGGGATGTGAAAAAGACTGTCGGCGGAAGCCGAGTCGATTTGAATGGTTTTCGGGTCGTATTTTTCAATACCAGGGATGCCTGTAGAATGGGGTTTTGTGCCAAAGAGTTGGCAGAGTCCTTGATAATCTTTTATTACGGCATCAGCACAGGCGTTCCATAATTCACCATCCCCTGAAAATTCAGGATAATTCCAGATCAAGTTTAATGCGTGTTGTGTAGAAGCTCTTTGGGCATGACTTCTGCCAGAATCCCAGATACAAAGACGACAATTTTTATCAACGCACCTATCCATTACCAAAGCCAAATAAGTGGCGATCGCTTCCACCTTCCCACGATAATAATCATCAAGTTCTGCGATCGCTTCAAAATCATCTTGAACTAATTCTATTTTTTCGGCTTTCTCGACTTCGCATTCTTCCCGAATTTTTGCTTTTGCTTCGTTGATGATTTCCAAATAAGTGACCAACGTTAAAAGTTGACGGGGATTAAAACAGTCTTCATATTTTCTTAATCCATAATCATAGTTTCCAGGTGAATTGTGTAAATCTTTGCTGGTGGCTTCAATGGGGATTAAATTTTTTAACAAAAAATCTGGATATTGCTCGTATAGATATTTCTCGGCTTTTCGGATTCCTTCTAAATCCAGTTCGTTAGGGATGTTGAACTCCAAACCTCCTTTTCCTCTTTTATAAGCCACGGCATATAATTGATGCCCAAATCCATTATTTGATGTATAATTTTTGATATCGTGTTCGCTTAACACTGCGTTACAATTGGGGCATTTTCCTGTTGCACGATTCATGGTACTGTAATCATTCGGGTCGAAATATCCCTCGTCCGTCTGTATCGTCGTACCCTTCCCCTTTCTCCCCTTAATCAACTCGAAATCGACCCGCTTTTCGGCGGGATTCGGAATCGGTTTCACCGCGTACCAATCACTCGTCACCTTCCTCGCTTTTCCCTTTCCCGAATAATTACTCGTCTTACTCAGCCACCAATTCGGACTCAGCGGCACCGTCGAACCGCAACTCGGACACTGCACCGTATGAGCCCACAAATAATTCTGCACCGTCTCCGGTTCTCCCCCTTGCGAAGGGGGAGTTAGAAGGGGATTCGACGGAAAAAACTCAGCCAGGCGCCGTTCCGCCTCATCTCCAACCCACTGAACCCACCTGTCGATATCCCCCTGCAAATCCGGCCCGAACTTCAGCGGGTACTCCATCGCCGCCTTCATCGTCACCACCGCCACCGGGTTCAAATCCGACGCATACACCTGCAACCCGTACCGCGCCGCCTCAAAGGGGATGCTGCCGCCCCCCGCAAAGGCATCCAACACCACAGGCGTCCGCTTCCCCCACACCGTCTCGCAGTAGTCGTGCACCCGTTCGATGCGCTTAGAACCCGGCGGCGTCTTGTAGAGTTTCACCGAAGACTTAATCTTTTCCTCCTTCTCCTCCCGCGTCAAATTCGACTTCTGCAAATAATCCAACTCCGCCTCGGAATACACCCCCAACAAATACTCAAATTCATCCATCGAAATATCGGCTGGCAACAAAGAAGCCAGCACCGAGGCGCGGGAAAACGACAGCGGCTTCCGCGAATACCAGCGATGCAGCCCCTTGAACGGATTCCCCCCGTGTTCGTAGTACACCTGTTGGTTGAGGAGTTTAACCGGCATAATTCTTTCGATAAAAAGGCGGGGGCGGGACGGGCGAGGTTCAGACATTATTCAGAATTAAAAAAGGTGGACAGGGTGTAGGGTGGGTTAGGCGGCTGAAACCCATGCTGTGAAAGCCATCTATAAATCCGCCGTAACCCACCGCCCAACAATCATATAGACTACATTTTGAATTTTGCCTCATTTTAAGCCGAAACGGTCTAGTAGTCTAGTCGGGTGGGTTAGGCGGCTGAAATCCATGCTGTGACGGAAATATAGCAATCCGCCGTAACCCACCGCCCAACAATCATATAGACGGTGCGTTACATTTCATTAACGCACCCTACACCGGCTGAAACAG
>NZ_JAYFER010000278.1:0-37821 GCF_055795065.1 Lyngbya sp. CCY1209 | reverse complement strand
AAGTCCCCATCCCCCCCTACCCCCCCTTTGTAAGGGGGGAGATCAGGGGGGATAATGGCGGATCGAACCGTATCGCACCAGATAGAAAACTGCTATAGAATTAAAGAAACAGGGCATCGGGACGCTATCATCTGCGAAATCTGCGAAATCTGCGGAAGAAATAGATCATCAATAAGCAAATTCCGCCAACCAAGAAATCGCGATACCCAAACTCAACCCCACAATCACCTGAAACGGCGTGTGCCCCAGCAACTCCTTCAAACGATCTTCATTAAACTGGGGATGCTCCTGAAACAACTCGTCGAGAATCTGATTGAGAATCCGGGCCTGCTGCCCCGCCGCCTGCCGCACCCCGGCCGCATCGTACATGACAATAATCGCGAACACCAGGGCGATCGCAAATTCCGGAGAGCCCCACCCCATCACCTGGCCGACGCTGGCCGCCAGCGCCCCCACAAACGCCGAATGGGAGCTCGGCATCCCCCCCGTCGTCACCAGCACCCGAAAATTCACCTTTCCGTGCTGGATCAATTCGATCGCCAATTTAGAAGCTTGGGCGAAAAGACAGGCAAACAGGGCCACCAACAGCACCCGGTTGTCCAAGATATGGCCGAAATCTTGCATGGGGTCGAACACCTCTCGTGACTGCTAGTTCGTGCGGCGGGTGATAAAATCCGCGATCGCCGACAGGGGCGCGGCACCTTCCCCAAACGGGGCCAGTTCCGCCTTCGCCTGCTCCACCAATCGTTGAGCCTGCCGTCGCGATTCCTCCAACCCCCACAAACTGGGATAGGTCGCCTTGTTAGCCTGCAGGTCTTTCCCTGCCGTCTTGCCCAACTCCTCCTGGGTGGCGGTAATGTCGAGAATATCATCGACAATCTGAAACGCCAAGCCGATATTTTGGGCGTACCGAGACAACCGCTCCACCTGCTCCGGCGAAGCCCCGGCTAAAATCGCCCCGCAGACGACACAAGCCTCCAACAGCGCCCCGGTTTTGTGGGTGTGGATGTACGTCAGCGTCCGTTCCGACACATCCGGCGACCCCTCCGACTCCAAATCCACCACCTGGCCCCCCACCAGTCCGGCCGCGCCCACGGCCCGACCCAAACGGGCGATCGCTTCCAGAACTCTTTGCGGCGGCACATCCCGGGTTTCCCGCGCCACGAACTCGAAGGCATAAGCCAGCAACCCGTCCCCGGCCAAGATCGCGATCTCCTCGCCGTAAACCTTATGATTGGTCAATTTCCCCCGCCGGTAGTCGTCATTATCCATCGCCGGCAGGTCGTCGTGGATCAGGGACATGGTGTGGATCATCTCCAGGGCGCAGGCCGTCGGCATCGCCATCGGTTCGGTCCCCCCCAGCAGTTCGCACGTCGCCAAACACAAAATCGGGCGCAGCCGCTTTCCCCCAGCCATCAGGGAATAGCGCATCGACTCGTAAATTTTTTCCGGATAGGTGACTGTGATGGAAGCGTCCAAAGCCGCCTCGACCCGCGCCTTTTGCCGGGTCAGATAGGCGGACAGGTCAAAAGCCGTTTCTCGGACGACCGTGGTTTGTTCGTTGGTATCTGTCATGTTGTTTCCCGTACACCCCTTCACTCACTGCATTGCCCGACCGAGCGGCGCCGGCTGTTCGGGGGTGAGGTGGACTCAAACAAGGGTTCTCCCCCATTCAAACCCCCTCGCGCACCCGTCCCAAACCGCGCGGGCTGAGGGTGGAAATTTTCAACTCCAAATTTCATTGTACGGGTCTTGTGGCATCCGACGATCGCCAAAAAAAAACCGGATTGAATTTCACCCCTCCCCGAAAACCCGTTTTTGATAACTCTCGACGGTATTTTTCAGCAGCATCGCCACCGTCATCGGCCCGACGCCGCCCGGGACGGGGCTGATATAATCGACCTGGGGTTCTACGGCCTTAAAATCGACATCGCCGACAATCTGCGATCGCCCTTCGTAGTCCATAATGCGGTTGATTCCGACATCCACGACCACCGCGCCCGGTTTGACCATGTCGCCCCGGATCAACTTGGGATAACCGGCCGCGACCACCAAAATTTCAGCTTCGCGGGTGAGTTTTGCCAGATCTCGGGTTTTGATGTGGGCGACGGACACGGTACTTTCAGCCTCCAACAGCATCAACGCCATCGGTTTGCCCACCAAAATACTCGCGCCGACGACCACCGCATCTTTACCCTCGACCTCAATTTCGTATTCCCGCAACAGCCGCATCACTCCCGCCGGCGTGCAACTGCGGAGGCCCGATTCTCCGCGCACCAGCCGCCCCATATTCGCCGGATGCAGGCCGTCCACATCTTTATCGGGGTCGATCTCGTAGAGCAATTTCACCGCGTCCAGATGGTCGGGGAGGGGCAGTTGCAGCAAAATCCCGTCCACGCGATCGTCTTCATTCAAAGCCCGAATCGCCCCGGCGAGTTCCTCCGGGCCGGTTTCGGCGGGAAAGTGCTCTCCGAAGGAGGCGATCCCCACCCGTTCGCAGGCCCGCTGTTTGTTGCGGACGTAAACCGCACTCGCCGGGTTGTCCCCCACCATCAACACCGCCAAACCGGGGGGCCGTCCCGCTTTGGGCTCCAGGGACTGAACCCGCTCTTTCAACTCGGATTGAATTTTTTTGGCTATTGCCTTACCGTCTAGTAGATTCGCCATAATTGAAAATCAGTGGAAATGTGCGATCGCCCCCGGGTCGGGAACACCGGAGGCCACAGAAACGATCAATACTATCTGGGAAGGATCGACAATTGACAATCATTCATCGGGTGTCGTCCGATCGGAAACCGAATTTCTCGCCCTGTCCGCCGACTCCCGACTCCCGACTCCCGACTCCCGCTCCTTCCCTCGCCTGTCGGAGAAAATTTTACCCCGCCTTTACAACTCCATGTGTATTTTCACCTGGCCATCCCCAGCAAAATTCGTTCACGTCGCATCGGTCCTGCTGCTGGCCGGCGGGATGGTGGGCTGCCGCCAGATCGCCGACTCCACGGCCAAATTGAACCTCAACACCACCAAAATTGAGGCGATCGCGCAAAATCGCAAAGTCGGCGCCAAGGTTTACCTGCGGGGGACCGTGGAAAATCGCGCCCCATTTTTGGGGGCCGGGGCCTACAAATTGGCCGATCGCACCGGGACGGTTTGGGTGTTCACCACCGAACCCCTCCCCCCCGTCGGCGAGAAAATGTTACTCCGGGGCCGGGTGAATTACGAGGCGATCGAAGTCTCGGGGGCGGAACAGTTGGATATCGGCGATTTTTATATCGAAGAATTGGAACGCATCACCGAGGAACAACCCGAGTCCGAACTCCCCGAAAATTCCTAAAAAATTATTTCAATCCCAACCGCTTCCGCAATGCCGTCGCCCCCATAAATAACAGCGGCGTGACCGCCAAACCAACCCCGATAAAATGGGCGGGAAACTGAAAATAAAAATACCACAAAATCAACACCCCATAGGTCGAATCAACGTGATCGACCACATAAAAAATTGGGTTGCTCTCGTCCCCCGGCGGAATCTGCAACCGACGCTTGATGTAGGAATTGGGCAACTCGGAAAGGTTGAAGACGAACCCGGTCAATAACCCGAACTGAATCGCATTTAAATCCCGAAAATGAACGGGAAAATTGGCGTTTAAATTCCCCACCCCTTCAATTTGTTGAAATAAGATGACGCCGACCAAAAATGTGAGCGGCAGGCTGACGAGCCCCCGCCAGCGTTTGTTGGCACCGAACCAGTCCCGTTGGATGGGAAAGTTGAGCCACTGAAAAGGCGGCATTTTCCACAAAAACGCTTCTAAAACCCCCGCCAAAAAGAGTGCAGAAGCGATCCAGATTAAATTCAGGGTATCTAGCGTCAGAGTTGACAACCAGCCGACTTCCCGCATGGCAGCCTCCATTGATATTGCCATCCCTCATCCTATCGCACTTTTCGGACGAAATCATACCCCCTTTTTCTTGACAGTTTTTTAAACTCGTGTTAAATTTTTTTAATCTCAAGTTAACCCCAAATTTGTAATTCTCAACGTGACTTCGTGAATGCTAAAAATTTTACCCCTTATTTTTCCGGGTATTGATCCCATTAATTCCCCTCCAGTTGAATCCGCTGTCATTTCGACCGATCGCCTTTCGCTGACCGAAAAAGACTTGATTTGGACGGAAAAAAACGAGAAAAAAAATATCAAAATTGATGATATTGTCGGCGCATTTGTCTGCGATCGCGATCGGTTCCAAAACGGCATCGGATTCATCGTCAACACTTATCCAAAATCTCCGAACCAACCCCGGCGAATCCTCCGACAATACCGATTCACCTGTCCGGATCTCGAAACGCGATCGCGCTGGATAACCACAATCAATAACCACATTCTCAGCCTTTCCGATTCCCATGATTTCACCCCCCCGCGACGGCTGCAAATTTTTATCAATCCCACCAGTGGCACCAAAAAAGGCGAACGGTTGTTCCGGGAAGCCAGACAAGTTTTAGAAAACAGTTACGTCAAATTTTCCGTCGCGGAAACCACCCACCCCGGCGACATCCAAAACCAAGTTAAATGGATGGATTTATCCCAAGTTGACGGGTTGGTTGTCGTGGGGGGAGACGGAACCGTTTACGAAGTCATCAACGGCTTGATGAACCGTCCCGATTGGAAGACGGCAATTCAAACCCCCATCGGCGTGATTCCGGCGGGAACCAGCAACGGACTGTGCAAAACTCTGTTGCAAGAGGCGGGGGAACCCTACGATTCGATCAACGCCACGATCGCGATCGCCAAAGGCAAAATACAACCCGTCGATCTGATCCACATCAAACAGGGCGATCGCCAATATTTCGGGGTTCTCTCCGTTTCTTGGGGATTGATCGCCGACGTGGATATCGAATCCGACAAACTGCGGTTTTTGGGTTCCCTCAAAACCGATACTTACGCCTTGTTTAAAATTTTAACCCTCCGCAGCTACCGGGGAAAAATATCCCTGATTCCCATCGATCCAGATGAGGCTATACCGGACGCGATCGCCGGCGATTGGCTGCTGCTGTGGGCGATGAACCTCCCCTGGGCAGCTTACAACCTCAACACCGCCCCCGACTCCCAAATATCCGACGGCAAAATGACGGTATTGTTGGTGCGGAAAGGAATGTCGAAATTGCAGTTATTGAAAGCCTTCTCAGCCTGCGAAACGGGACGGCATCTCAACATCCCCGGAATCGAATCTTATCGAGTGCGTGGCTTTCGGTTGGAACCCCGGGATGGAGAACGATTGGCGATCGACGGCGAACCCGTTCCGTCCGCCCCCGTCGAGGTGGAAATTCTCCCCGGTTTGGCGCGGGTTTTTTATCCTTAATTAGTGCGATCATCCGCAGATTACGCAGATTTCACAGATTCAAGAGAGTCCGATAATCCTTGACTTTTAGCGCAAATTATGGTAATTTATTTTTGGTCGGAGAAGTTCTATAATCATCATGTCGGATATTTCGGGCAATCAATCTTTGCAGTCTGATCTGAATGCGATCGCAGTCCCCCAGTCTCCCATCGATAAAATCCTGCAATTGTTCACGTCAAAACTCGCGAAACGCCTGGTCGAGGTTTCTTGGATCACCCCCAACGGAATCACCCTGTTTTCCCTGGCGATCGGCGGATTTTTGGCCGCATTTTTAATTATTCAACATCAATATTTCTGGGCGGTGGGCGCGATTATCTTCAGCGGGTTACTCGACTGTCTGGACGGGGATTTGGCGCGGGCAAGGGGTGTGGCATCGGACACCGGAAATCTCCTCGACAGCGTTTTAGATCGCTATGTAGACTTTTTTATGATTTCGGCTTTAATATTGACATCTCCCGATCGCAATTTAATCCCCGGATTGATCGCCCTGTTGGGGGCAGCGATGGTTCCCTACATCCGGGCGAAAAGCGAATCTTTGGGACGCAGCAGCATCGCCAGCATCGGCAGCCGCGCCGTGCGGACGATCCTGATTATTTTGGGATTGCTGACGGGGCAGATTTTTCCCTTATTAATCCTGTTGGGCGCGATCGCCAATATTGCCGCCCTGCACCGCTTCATCCACGCCCTCGGTTGGGGAGAAAGTCAAGCTCAATAAGCGATCTTTCCCCTACACCCTACACCCTACCCCCTACACCCAAAATTCAATCTTTCTCTTTCACCACCCACACCGAACAATTGGCGTCGGCGACGACTTGGGAACTCACCGAACCCTGGACGATGCGGTTGACTCCCGTCAGTCCGCGACTGCCGATGAGAATCAGATCCGTTTGATAGATATTGGCGAGGCGGATAATTTCCTCGGCGGGATCTCCCCGGACGATCTCCACATCACTCGGACCGTCCAACTCCTGTTGATAGCTTTTCAGATGCTTCTCGATATCCCAATAAGCCAACTCTTCCGATGTATTGGGATGGGGGCGATCGGCGATCGGATCGATCTCCGGCATTGTCGTGGGAATGACGTGGGAGAAGATGACGTGGGTTGTGGGTTGCAATTGCAGTTGCTTTAACGCCTCGATCATCAGCTCTATTGAAGGGGAACCATCAACAGCAACCAAAATTGTCCTTAACACAGAAACTTCTCCTCACAGCTCAGGGATCGTTTGCGATCGGCGAACCTTCACCTTAAAAATCCCCCTCTCCTTTCTTTTCAGTCCGCAGGCGAACCGAATCGGCATGGGACGGAAGCCCTTCAGCCGTAGCCAAGATATTAACAGCATTCGCGACTTTTTGCAGCGCTTGAGGCGAATATTGAATCAAGCTCGAATGCTTCATGAACACCTCCACCCCCAAGGCCGAAGCGTAGCGGGCTGCGCCGGACGTCGGCAGGGTGTGGTTGGGGCCGGCCAGATAGTCACCGACGGCCTCCGGGGTGGAACAGCCCAGGAAAATGGCCCCGGCGTGGCGGACGCGATCGAGCAGGGCCCAGGGGTCGTCAACTTCGAGCTCCAGGTGTTCCGGGGCGAATTCGTTGGACAGTTGCGCCGCCGCGTCGAGGGAGTCCACCACCACCACCAATCCGTAGTGGGCGATCGCTTTTTCGGTGAGGGTGCGGCGGGGGTGATGTTCCAGTTGCCGCTCCACCTCGGCCACCACCTGGCGGGCCAGGGCCGAATCCGTCGTCAGCAAAATCGCCGCGGCCAGGGGATCGTGTTCAGCCTGGGCCAACAAGTCGGTGGCGACGTGGACCGGGTTGGCGGTGCTGTCGGCGACGATCAGCACTTCCGACGGTCCGGCCAGGGAGTCGATGCCCACCGTGCCGTAGACCAATTTTTTCGCCAGGGTGACGTATATATTACCCGGTCCAGTGATCACGTCCACCTTGGGGACCGTTTCCGTCCCGTAGGCCAGAGCCGCGATCGCCTGGGCGCCCCCCACCCGATAAATTTCTTGAATCCCCGCCTCCTGGGCTGCCACCAACACCGCCGGGTTGATTTTGTTGTCGATACTCGGGGGAGTGACCATCACGATGCGGGGGACCTGGGCCACCCGAGCCGGAATGGCATTCATCATCACCGTGCTCGGGTAGGATGCCCTCCCACCCGGGACGTACAAACCGGCGCGATCGACGGGGGTGTAGCGTTTTCCCAGCACCACGTCATCGCCCTCGAACTGAACCCAGGACTTGGGAACCCGCTGGCGGTGAAACGCTTCGATCTGCTTGCAGGCCAGCCGGATAGCATCCAGGAGTTCTTTGGAAACTTGCTGGTAAGCCGCATCCAACTCGGAACCGCTGACCCGCAACTCTTCGGGCGTCAGGGTCTTGTGGTCAAATTCTTGGGTGTAATGCAGGAGTGCTTTGTCTCCCTGTCGCTTGACGGTTTGCAGCACTTCCCGCACCGTTGCTTCTTTGTGGATAACCGTGTCATCATGGGTGCGACTGGCGATCCGTCGCAGTTCTGATTGTGCTTCAACCCACTGAGTAATGATTCGCAGCATGGTGATTCGGAGTGCCAACCTTTAGGAGTTACCAGCCAAAATACGGGCGAGAATTGGAGACATGGAGTGAAAAACCGATCGGATTTGGACTCCGGCTCTATTCTAGAGTGTCCCTCAAACCTGCCGACAGTCTGCCACAGATTTCTAGGATCACCCGTATTTGTTGATATATAGTTTAACGCGAATTCTTAGCTCCCATCGTCGATTTGCCGATCTTCGCTGCCAATTTTTGGATGGAGAGCGCAGGGAGCGACCGGGAGCGGAGGGAGCGGAGGGAGCAGGCGGGAATCAATTCCCTAGGGGGCAAGCCGTCGCGCCCCGACTCGCAAAAATCATCTGAAAATGCTTGGGGAGTTTGTACGGATCTGATATCAGCTTGCCCCCGGTCGCCCCCGGTCGCCCCCGGTCGCCCCCATGCCCCCTCCGCCCCCACATCCCGGGGACTTCCAAATTGATCTCGAAAGGTGTTATGCTAGTATTTCTGTAAATCTTGATATTCAAAAACCCGCGACGACCTCAACCGGAAGCTATGGCCAACATCAAATCTGCCATCAAACGAGTTCAAATTGCCGAACGCAATCGGCTCCGCAATAAATCTTACAAGTCAGCCGTCCGCACCCTGATGAAAAAATATTTTGCCACGGTGGAGCAATATGCGGCTTCACCGAGCGACGAAGCGCTTCAGGAAGTGCATCAGCGGATGTCGGCCACCTACAGTAAAATTGATAAGGCGGTCAAAAAGGGAGTCCTTCACAAAAACAACGGAGCCCGGAAAAAAGCCAGATTGGCTCGGTTTTTGAAGCGACACCAAGAAAACCTGAATCAAACGGGCGCAGCCGCATCTTAACATCGAACGATGTTGCGTGTGGATGTCAGCAAGGGGAGGAGCGAGACTCGAACTCAGATCCGGCCCTTGATCTCCGTGTTTGTTTGAGGGATGTGACCGCTCAACTCAAGACCCATACCGGATGACGAATCGCACCCGATGCAGCTAATTGATACTCACGTTCATCTTAACTTTGACGTCCTCGCGACCGACCTGGAAGCGATCCGATCGCGGTGGCGGGAGGCCGGAGTCGTGCGCCTGGTTCACTCCTGCGTCCATCCGGGGGAATTTCAGGAGATCCGGGCGATCGCCGATCGCGTCGAAGAACTCTCCTTCGCCGTCGGTTTGCACCCCCTGGATACGGAAAAGTGGACCGACGGCAGCGCCGGGGAAATTTTGGAGTTAGCCCGGTCTGATGGGAGGGTGGTGGCGATCGGGGAAATGGGGCTGGACTTCTACAAAGCTGACGATGAAGCCCGTCAGAAACAGGTCTTCACCGCCCAACTCGAAATCGCCCGACAACTCGACAAACCCGTAATCATCCACTGCCGGGACGCAGCCGCCCCGATGGCGGAACTGTTGCGGGACTTTTGCGATCGCTCGGGAGCGGTGCGGGGAGTCATGCACTGCTGGGGGGGGACGCCCGAAGAAACCCAATGGTTCTTAGATCTGGGATTTTACATCAGCTTCAGCGGCACCGTCACCTTTAAAAAAGCGACGCCAATTCAAGAATCCGCCCGGATAGTTCCGAGCGATCGCCTGCTGGTCGAAACCGACTGTCCCTTCCTCGCCCCCGTCCCGAAGCGGGGAAAACGCAACGAACCCGCCCATGTCAAATACGTCGCCGAACGGGTCGCCGAATTGCGGGACACCTCCCCGGAGTCCCTGAGTCAACAGACCACCCGAAACGCCTGCCAACTCTTCGGCCTGTCCCTCCCCGAAGAAAGTCAAACGTCAAAAGTCGAAAAATCAAAAGTCAAAACAAGTTTTTAACTGGATGCCCGATCCGACCCCCCGAGGGTGGGGGTCAGGCGGAGAACCCGATCGCACCTGTCCGACCACCGCATTGCCACTCAGATCCCCCTCCGTCCGACCCCCAATTCAACGGATCGGCCAGACCACAGTAGCCCGGATTTTGGACGATACCCATGACAACTCAAACCCAATACGAATCCGCATTCCTGCTCCCCGACCTAATCGAGATCCAGCGGTCGAGCTTCCGCTGGTTTCTCGAAACCGGCCTGATCGAAGAACTGGAAAGCTTCTCGCCCATCAGCGACTACACCGGCAAACTCGAACTGCACTTTTTGGCCCAAAACTACAAACTCAAAGAGCCGAAATACGACGTCGATGAAGCCAAACGGCGGGACAGCACCTACGCCGTCCAGATGTACGTCCCCACCCGACTCATCAACAAAGAAACCGGGGAAATCAAAGAGCAGGAAGTCTTCATCGGCGACCTGCCCCTGATGACCGAACGCGGCACCTTCATCATCAACGGGGCCGAACGGGTGATCGTCAACCAAATCGTCCGCTCTCCCGGCGTCTACTACAAATCCGAGATCGACAAAAACCAGCGGCGCACCTACAGCGCCTCTTTGATCCCCAACCGGGGCGCCTGGTTGAAATTTGAAACCGACAAAAACGACCTGGTCTGGGTGCGGATTGACAAAACCCGCAAACTCTCCGCCCAGGTTCTCCTCAAAGCCCTCGGACTCACCAACAACGAGATCTTCGACGCCCTGCGGCACCCCGACTACTTCCAAAAAACCATCGAAAAAGAAGGAGAATTCACCGAAGAAGACGCCCTGATGGAGCTCTACCGCAAACTGCGGCCCGGGGAACCCCCCACCGTCGCCGGCGGGGAACAACTGCTCAACAACCGCTTCTTCGACGGCAAGCGCTACGACCTCGGCCGGGTGGGGCGCTACAAAATCAACCGCAAACTGCGCCTGAGTATTCCCGACAGCACCCGCGTCCTGACACCCACCGACATTCTCTCGGCGATCGACTACCTGATCAACTTAGAGTACGACATCGGCGAAACCGACGACATCGACCACCTCGGAAACCGCCGGGTGCGCTCCGTCGGCGAACTGCTGCAAAACCAAGTCCGAGTCGGCCTCAACCGCCTCGAACGCATCATCCGGGAACGGATGACCGTCGGCGACGCCGACACCCTCACTCCCGCCTCCCTGGTCAACCCCAAACCCCTCGTCGCCGCCATCAAAGAGTTCTTCGGCTCCAGCCAACTCTCCCAGTTCATGGACCAGACCAACCCCCTGGCCGAACTGACCCACAAACGGCGCCTGTCCGCCCTCGGCCCCGGCGGTCTAACCCGGGAGCGAGCCGGGTTCGCCGTCCGCGACATCCACCCCTCCCACTACGGGCGCATCTGCCCCATCGAAACCCCGGAAGGTCCCAACGCCGGACTGATCGGCTCCCTGGCCACCCACGCCCGGGTCAACCCCTACGGCTTCATCGAAACCCCCTACTGCCCCGTCGAAAACGGCCGGGTGCGGCGGGATCTCCCCCCGGTCTACATGACCGCCGACGAAGAAGACGACCTGCGCGTCGCCCCGGGAGATATCAGCTACGACGAAAACGGCCAAATCCTCGGCGACCTCGTACCCGTGCGCTACCGCCAGGACTTCACCAAAACGGCCCCCGACCAGGTGGACTACGTGGCCGTTTCCCCCGTCCAGATCGTCTCCGTCGCCACCTCCCTCATCCCCTTCCTGGAACACGACGACGCCAACCGCGCCCTGATGGGGTCAAACATGCAGCGGCAGGCCGTCCCCCTGCTGCGCCCCGAGCGCCCCTTGGTGGGAACCGGACTCGAAGCCCAAGCCGCCCGGGACTCCGGGATGGTGATCGTGTCCCGCACCGACGGCGAAGTCAGCTATGTGGACGGCGCCAAAATTCGGGTCATGGACCTCGACGGCCGGGAATGGGAGTACGAACTTCAGAAGTACAGCCGCTCCAACCAAGACACCTGTCTGAACCAGCGGCCCCTCGTTTATGAGGGAGACCAGGTGGTGACCGGCCAGGTGTTGGCGGACGGCTCCTCCACGGAAGGGGCGGAACTGGCCCTCGGCCATAATATCGTCGTCGCCTATATGCCCTGGGAGGGATACAACTACGAAGACGCGATCCTGATCAGCGAGCGCCTGGTTTACCAGGACGTCTACACCTCCATCCACATCGAAAAATTCGAGATCGAGGCGCGGCAGACCAAACTCGGCCCCGAAGAAATCACCCGGGAAATTCCCAACGTCGGGGAAGATTCCCTGCGGCAACTCGACGCCAACGGCATCATCCGCATCGGCGCCTGGGTGGAGTCGGGGGATATCCTGGTCGGGAAAGTCACCCCCAAAGGGGAATCCGACCAGCCCCCGGAAGAAAAGCTGCTGCGGGCGATCTTCGGCGAGAAGGCCCGGGACGTGCGGGATAATTCCCTGCGAGTTCCCAACGGTGAAAAAGGCCGGGTCGTGGACGTGCGGGTATTTACTCGGGAACAGGGGGACGAACTGCCCCCCGGCGCCAACATGGTGGTGCGGGTTTACGTCGCCCAAAAGCGGAAAATTCAGGTGGGCGACAAAATGGCCGGACGTCACGGAAATAAGGGGATCGTCTCCCGCATCCTGCCCATCGAAGATATGCCCTACCTCCCCGACGGGCGCCCGGTGGATATCGTCCTGAATCCCCTGGGGGTGCCGTCCCGGATGAACGTCGGACAGATCTTTGAATGTCTGATGGGGTGGGCCGGAGAAAACCTGAAACGGCGGTTCAAGGTCGTCCCCTTCGATGAAATGTTCGGGGGCGAAATGTCCCGGGAAACGGTCCACGGCAAGCTGCAAGAGGCCCGGGATAAGAAGAAACAGGACTGGCTGTTCAACCCGGAGTATCCCGGCAAAACCATCGTTTACGACGGGCGGACGGGCGAGCCCTTTGACCAGCCGGTGACGGTGGGGGTGGCCTATATGTTGAAACTGGTCCACCTGGTGGACGACAAGATCCACGCCCGTTCGACCGGACCCTACTCCCTGGTGACGCAGCAGCCTTTGGGCGGAAAGGCGCAGCAGGGCGGACAGCGATTCGGAGAAATGGAGGTGTGGGCCCTGGAGGCCTTCGGCGCCGCCTACACCCTGCAGGAATTGCTGACGGTGAAATCCGACGATATGCAGGGGCGCAACGAGGCCCTGAATGCGATCGTGAAGGGGAAGGCCATCCCCCGGCCGGGGACACCGGAATCCTTCAAAGTGTTGATGCGGGAGTTGCAGTCCCTGTGCTTGGATATTGCCGTGCACAAGGTGGAAACCGCCGAAGACGGCAGCAGCAAGGATGCCGAGGTGGATCTGATGGCCGACGAGTCCGGCCGGGGACGCCCGCCGTCCAAACCCACCTACGAGTTGAGTTCGGTCGATGAAGACGATCGCGAAAGTTAAATCCGAATTCTGACCGGGGAAATTGGGGAAAACTCGCCCCATTTCCCCCCTCTCACCGTCCCAGGTGTCAATCTTGATCTGTGAACTGGAATTATGACGAACTCAAAGTCGAACTCAAGCAAGCGTTTAGAACAGCGTTTCGATTACGTCAAAATCGGGTTGGCGTCCCCCGAGCGGATTCGCCAGTGGGGGGAGCGCACCCTGCCGAACGGCCAAGTCGTGGGGGAAGTGACCAAACCGGAAACGATCAACTACCGGACGCTCAAACCGGAAATGGACGGGCTATTTTGCGAGCGGATTTTCGGACCCGCGAAGGACTGGGAATGTCACTGCGGAAAGTACAAGCGGGTGCGGCACCGGGGCATCGTCTGCGAGCGCTGCGGCGTGGAAGTGACCGAATCTCGGGTGCGGCGGCACCGGATGGGGTACATCAAACTCGCGGCTCCCGTCACCCACGTCTGGTATTTGAAGGGGATTCCCAGCTACATGGCGATTTTGCTGGACATGCCCCTGCGGGACGTGGAGCAGGTGGTTTATTTTAACGCCTACGTCGTGTTGAATCCCGGCAACGCCGACAATCTGTCCTACAAACAGCTACTGATGGAAGAGCAGTGGCTGGAAATCGAAGAGCAGATGTACAGCGAAGAGGCGGAACTCATCGGCGTGGAAGTGGGCATCGGGGCCGAGGCGATCGCCCGACTGCTGGCCGATATCCCCCTGGAAGAAGAGGCAGAGCGCCTGCGGGAAGAAATCGCCAACTCCAAGGGACAGAAGCGAGCCAAGCTGATCAAGCGCCTGCGGGTGATCGACAACTTCATCGCCACCAGCTCCCTACCCGAATGGATGGTCCTCAACGTCATCCCCGTCATCCCCCCGGATTTGCGCCCGATGGTGCAGTTAGACGGGGGCCGGTTCGCCACCAGCGACCTGAACGATTTGTACCGGCGGGTGATCAACCGCAACAACCGCCTGGCGCGATTGCAGGAAATTTTGGCACCGGAAATTATTATCCGCAACGAAAAGCGAATGCTTCAAGAGGCGGTGGATGCCTTAATTGACAACGGACGCCGGGGCCGGACCGTGGTGGGAGCCAACAACCGCCCCTTGAAATCCCTCTCCGACATCATCGAGGGGAAACAGGGCCGCTTCCGGCAGAACCTGCTCGGAAAGCGGGTGGACTACTCCGGCCGTTCCGTGATCGTCGTCGGTCCGAAATTGAAGATGCACCAGTGCGGACTGCCCCGGGAGATGGCGATCGAGCTGTTCCAGCCCTTCGTGATTCACCGCCTGATCCGCCAGGGTTTGGTCAACAATATCAAAGCCGCCAAAAAGTTGATCCAGCGCAACGATCCCAGCGTGTGGGACGTGTTGGAAGAGGTCATTTCCGGACACCCCGTCATGCTCAACCGCGCCCCGACACTGCACCGCCTGGGGATTCAGGCCTTTGAACCCATACTGGTGGAGGGGCGAGCCATCCAACTGCACCCCCTGGTCTGTCCGGCCTTCAACGCCGACTTCGACGGCGACCAGATGGCCGTCCACGTCCCCCTGTCCATCGAGTCTCAAGCCGAGGCGAGGCTGCTGATGCTGGCGTCCAACAACATCCTCTCCCCGGCGACGGGGCGGCCGATCGTGACGCCGAGTCAGGATATGGTTTTGGGCTGCTACTACCTGACGGCGGAAAACCCGAAGGCGACCCGGGGGGTCGATCACTACTTCAGCGACTTGGAGGATGCCATCATCGCCTACACCCAAGGTCAGGTAGACCTGCACGCCTCGGTTTGGGTGCGGTTCGAGGGCGAAGTGCACGCGGGCGAACCCGAACAACTCAAAGATGAAGAAACCGCGGCGGATGGGAGCGTCACCAAAGTCTATATCGGTCAAAAAACGGGCCACCTGCTGCGCCGTCGCCGGGTCGATAAAGAGGGAAATCTCATTTCCCAGTACGTCCGGACAACTCCGGGCCGGATCATCTTCAACAAAACGGTGCAAGATGCCCTGGTCTAACGGGAATTGGTCATTAATAATTGATCATTATTAATGACCGCTTTCCTTCGCCATTTCTAATATCAAGTTCGGATCGTCAGCGATCGCATGAAGTTCTGATGATTGAATGAAAAATAGTGGTCAGAACAACGATTTTAGCGAACTTGATCGGACATCTGCTTTCCAGCGCAATTCAACACAAAATAGATATGACTGAGACTCAAAAAATCTTCCGGAACCGGGTGATTGACAAAGGGCAATTGAAAAAATTGATCGCCTGGGCGTTTATGAACCACGGCACGGCGCGGACGGCCCAGATCGCCGACCAATTGAAAGATTTGGGTTTCCGCTACGCCACCAAAGCCGGGGTTTCGATCAGCGTCGATGACCTGCAGGTTCCCCCCTCCAAGCGAGAATTGCTCGAAGCGGCGGAAGAGGAAATTCGGCGCACGGAGAACCGCTATTCCAAGGGGGAAATTACCGAGGTGGAGCGGTTCCAAAAGGTGATCGACACCTGGAACGGCACCAGCGAAGCCCTCAAGGACGAGGTGGTGCGGAACTTCAAATCCACCAACCCTTTGAACTCGGTGTACATGATGGCGTTCTCTGGGGCGCGGGGTAACATTTCCCAGGTGCGCCAGTTGGTGGGGATGCGGGGTTTGATGGCTGACCCGCAGGGGGAAATCATCGACCAGCCGATCAAGACCAACTTCCGGGAGGGGCTGACCGTCACCGAGTATATCATCTCCTCCTACGGCGCCCGGAAGGGGTTGGTGGACACGGCGCTGCGGACGGCAGATTCGGGGTATTTGACCCGCCGTCTAGTGGACGTGTCCCAGGACGTGATCCTGCGAGAAATTGACTGCGGGACGACCCGGGGAATCCGGCTGAAAAACATGACCGACGGCGATCGCATCCTGATCCCCCTCAAGGACCGCCTCATGGGCCGGGTGTTGGGGGAAGATGTCAAACATCCCGAAACCGGGGAGATCGTGTCCTGGAACGGCAAAAAAGCCGTCCGCAACCAGGTGATCTGCGAAGACCTGGCCGCGGCCATCTGCGATGCGGGGGTGAACGAGCTCCTGGTGCGATCGCCCCTCACCTGCGAGGCCAACCGCTCCGTGTGCCGCCACTGCTACGGGTGGAGTCTGGCCCACGCCGACATGGTAGACCTCGGGGAGGCGATCGGGATCATCGCGGCCCAGTCCATCGGCGAACCGGGCACCCAGCTCACGATGCGGACCTTCCACACCGGGGGGGTGTTCACGGCCGAGGCAGCGGCGGTGCTGCGCGCCCCCTTCGACGGCGTGGTTCGCTTCCCCAAATCCCTGCGCCTGCGGGCGTTCCGCACCCGTCACGGGGACGATTCCTTCTACGCCGAAAGCAACGGCCATTTAGCCGTGGAGAGCGAAAGCGGGAAATCCGAGCGGGTCGCCATCTCCCAGGGGGTGACGGTGGTCGTCCAGAACGGGCAGGCCGTCAAAGCCGACCAGATTTTGGCGGAAATTCCCGCCGGAGGCCGGACGGCCCGGAAGACCACGGAAAAGGCCACCAAAGACGTGGCGACGGACCTGGCCGGGGAAGTCAAATTCGCCGACGTCATCCCCGAAGAAAAAATGGACCGCCAGGGCAACATGACCCGCATCGCCCAGCGCGGGGGGCTGCTGTGGGTGCTGGCTGGGGAAGTGTACAACCTGCCCCCCGGCGCCGAGCCGGCCGTCAAAAACGGCGATCGCGTCGAACCGGGCAGCGTCCTGGCCCAGACCAAACTGGTGTCCGAACACGGGGGCATCGTCCGCATCGCTCAAAATACCGAATACGCCACCCAGGAGGTCACGACCCCCAGCACCGACATCAGCAACTTGGAAGCCCTGGCCGGCCAGGAGGAAGGGGACGCCCCGGAACTGCCCCGGGAACTGGAAATTATCACCGCCTCCGTCCTGCTCGACCAGGCCCTGGTGCGGCTGCAAACCCTGCAAGGCCGGGAACAGTACGTCATCGAAACCAACAGCAACCACCGATTCCTGCTGAAGGTGACGCCGGGGAGCAAGGTAGAAAATCACGAGGTGATCGCCGAGCTGATGGACGACAGCTACCGCACCACTACCGGCGGCATCATCAAATACGCCGGGGTGGAAGTCGCCAAGCGCTCCAAAGCCAAACAGGGCTACGAAGTCACCCAGGGCGGCACCCTGCTGTGGATTCCCGAGGAGTGCCACGAGGTCAACAAAGATATTTCCCTGCTGCTGGCCGAAGACGGGCAGTATGTGGAAGCCGGGACGGAAGTGGTCAAAGACATCTTCTGCCAGAGTAAAGGGGCGATCGAAGTCACCCAGAAAAACGACATTTTGCGGGAAATCGTCATCAAACCCGGGGAACTGCACCTGGTGGACGACCCCGAGATGGTCATGGCCCTCGACGGCCAGATCGTCAACGCCGGGGAAGAGGTGATCCCGGGCATCACCGCCACCGAACTCAACTACGTGGAATACGTCGAGACACCGGAAGGTCCGGCCCTGCTGCTGCGCCCCGTGGTGGAATTCAAGGTCCCCGAAACCCCGCCGATCCCCTCCCAGGAGTCCCTGAACCAGTCCATCTCCCTGCAAGCCGTGCAGCGCCTGTCCTATAAAGATGGGGAGCGGGTGCGATCGGTGGAAGGGGTGGAACTGCTGCGGACGCAGTTGGTGATCAACATCGGCTCCGAAGCCCCGCAGTTAGCCGCCGACATCGAGCTGATCCCCGACGAGAACGACCCCGAGATCCTGCGGTTGCAGTTGGTGATTTTGGAATCCCTGGTGATCCGCCGCGACATCGTGGCCGATTCCACCCAGGGCAGCACCCGGACGCGGTTGCTGGTGGAAGACGGCCAGGAAATCGAACCGGGCGCGGTGGTGACGCGGACAGAAATTCTCGGCAAGGACGGCGGCGTGGTCGGCGGCATCCGCTCCGGGGCCGAAGTGCTGCGCCGGATTCTGCTGGTCCGCCACGCCGACATGGTGACGATCGCCGTGCCCCCCGGCGCGACCCCCGGCGTGAAAGTGGGAGATTTGGTCGTGGAAGGGTCGGAAATTGCCCCGGGCGTGACTTTGGAAGAGTCCGGTCAGGTCGTCGAAATCAAAGCCGGGACGGCAACCGGGGAGAGTTCGGAAGCCGCGGGCGGGAGTTCCGAACTCTCCACCACCTCCCCGACTCAAATCGTCCTGCGCCTCGGCCGGCCCTACCGGGTGTCTTCCGGCGCAGTCCTGCACCTCAACGACGGCGACCTGGTGCAGCGGGGTGACAACTTGGTGCTGCTGGTGTTTGAACGGGCGAAAACCGGGGACATCATCCAGGGTCTGCCCCGGATCGAGGAACTCCTGGAAGCCCGGAAGCCGAAGGAGGCCTGCATTTTGGCCCGCCAGCCCGGAACCGCCCAGGTGGAGGTGAACGATGAACTCGTCGAATTGCGGGTCGTGGAGGAGAGCGGCGCGATCACCGACTACCCCCTCAGCCCCGGCCAGACGGCGATCGTCTCCGACGGCCAGACCGTGGATGTGGGACAGCACCTCACCGACGGGCCTGCCAATCCCCACGAGATTTTGGAGGTGTTCTTCAACTACCACCTGGAACGGGACGGGTTGGTTTACGAATCGGCCCTCAAGAGTTTCCAACAGTGCCAGACCTTCTTGGTGAACGAGGTGCAGTCGGTGTATCAGTCCCAGGGGATCGATATTTCCGACAAGCACATCGAGGTGATCGTCCGCCAGATGACCTCTAAAGTCCGGGTGGACGACGGCGGCGATACGACGATGCTGCCCGGGGAATTGGTGGAACTGCGTCAGGTGGAACAGGTGAACGAGGCGATGTCCATTACCGGGGGCGCCCCCGCCCGATACACGCCGGTACTGCTGGGGATTACCAAGGCATCCCTGAACACCGATAGCTTCATCTCGGCGGCCAGTTTCCAGGAGACGACCCGGGTGCTTACCGAGGCGGCGATCGAAGGGAAGTCCGACTGGCTGCGGGGTTTGAAAGAAAACGTGATCATCGGGCGCCTGATCCCGGCCGGAAGCGGATTCAACGCCTACGAAGAGGGCGGAATCGAGGGCACCAGCTTCGACGGGGATACGAATGACATCGACGAGGACAGCGATGAACTCACGGATGTAGTCCTCGACGATCGCACCGCCCGGGCCTACGGCAAGGGTCAGTTCTCGGAGGACGGCGATTCGGACGACGACGATTTCAGCGAGTTCGCCATCCGCGAAGAGAAGGACAATTTGCCGGGAATGGACGACGAAGAACCGTTTTCGGCTTCTATCCTCGGAGAGGACATCATCGACGATGATTTCGAGGACGACGAAGACGAAGACTGATGTCCGGTCTGGTTTGTGAAAAGAGCGGGTGTGAGGGTTTAAGAAGCGGAGGAAGCAGGGGAAATCATCCTCCTCTGCCTCCTGGGGGATCTCTGCTCCCCTACTGCTCACACCCGACACCGGACAGGCCGCGCCATAACTCATTTCAAATCCTGATAATTAACCGCAAAACATCTGCGATGGAGGGAGCCAGGTGTCTGGATTTGACATCCATTTTCTATCAGAGTTTTAAGCTAGAATCAGAAGCTTTTTTAACTCAAAATATTTGAGGAGAAAACCAGATGATAGAGTGATTTTTTGATCTCCCCCCAGCTCCCATTCTTGGCCGAAACCATTACCGGATAAGAGTTTGAGCTGATTCGCCCCGAACGACGCCTCCCCCGAAATTTCCCCCTCCGCTAAAATATTGAATATTGTTCTCCACCCCAAGTTTAAAAACAAACATAATGATCGGATCAGATTCCTCCACCACACCCCTGCCCCACCCTCACCAGCACCTTCACCCGGAGGAACATCCCTCGTCGGCACACCCCCACGTCCATAGCGAAGAATCCCTGCGTCGCATCGTGAACCGACTCTCCCGCATCGAAGGACACATCCGCGGCGTCAAAACCATGGTGCAGGAAAGCCGCCCCTGTCCCGATGTCCTGGTGCAGCTCGCCGCTGTCCGGGGGGCAGTCGATCGCGTTTCCCGGATGATTCTGGACGAACACTTGACCGAATGTGTGGCCCGAGCCGCCCAAGAAGGCAATATTGATGTTGAAATCGAAGAACTCAAAGCCGCTTTAGACCGATTTTTGCCATGAGTGTCGCATCTCTCAAAATCGCCTTGGGGCTGGTTTGGGTGGGATTTCTCACCTACGCTTTTCTGTTCGCCCCCCCCGACCATCCCCAGGAAACCTTCGCCCTGATTCAAAACCTCTCTTTCGGCAACTGGGAGGGTATCAACCCTCTGATTGTCGCCCTGTTCAATTTGATGGGTATCTGGCCGCTGGTTTACAGTTGCGTGCTATTTGCCGACGGCCGCGGCCAGAAGATTCCGGCCTGGCCCTTTGTGGCTTTATCCTTCGGCGTGGGAGCCTTCGCCCTGCTGCCCTATTTGGCATTGCGTCAACCCAACCCCGATTTTCCCGGAAAGCGCGATCGCTTCATCCGCCTCTGGGATTCGAGATTCACGGGAATTATTTTAACCGCCGGGGCGATCGCATTGGTGAGTTATGGCATCACCCAGGGGAACTGGGGCGATTTTGTCCAACAGTGGCAGACCAGCCGCTTCATCCACGTCATGAGCCTGGATTTTTGCCTGCTGTCGGTGCTGTTTCCCGCCCTCCTCGGGGATGATATGGCGCGGCGGGGCATGGATAACACCAGCTTATTTTGGATTTTCGCTTTAATTCCGCTGTTCGGGCCGCTATCCTATTTGTGCCGGCGTCCGCCCTTATCCGAGTCCGGAGCGATCGCCGAAGCGAGTGCGATCGCGCCTTGAGGGGCGACGGAACTTAAAACTTCATAACATTTTGATGACAATTGATAACAATTGCCGTCAAATTCACCCATTTTTCACAGCCATTACCTATACTGTAAACTGTCATTTTTGGCAAGTGTGGTTTTCTATCGGTGAGGAAGTTGGGTAGAATGCCAGTCGTTCCAGCATGACCGATGCCCTTGTCTCCCCAGTCATCAATGGACAACATTTCCCCCAATCGCTTCGAGTGGAGAGCGATTCAGAGTCCCTGGCGTGCCGGAACTCACCGTCAATCCGCTAGATTGGGGCATCCAAATGATCTCTAGACTCAACGATTCACCAAACAACTGATGAACAAAACACCGTCAAAAGCCATAGGTGCGCTGTCGCGGATCGCGTCCTTACCCCTACTAGCAGCCGTGGCACTGCTGAGTGCCTGTTCCGGGCAACCCCAGGCGGCTGGCCCCCCTCCCGTTCCCGTGGAAATCGAAAAAATCGACGCCCGGGATGTCAAAGACAGCAGCGAATACAACGCCAGAGTCGAGGGGGTGGAAAATTCCATCATCAGGCCCCGGGTGAGCGGGTGGGTGAAACAGGTCTACGTCCGCTTGGGCCAGCGGGTGGAAGCCGGCGACCCCCTCATGCAGATCGACTCCTCCCAGCAGCAGGCTAACTTCGAGAACCGACTGGCGACAGTGGAAGGCAGACGGGCCGCACTCAAGGGAGCCGAAGCCGAATTAGAAGCCCTGAGAGCCAACTTGACCCGCACCCGGGCCGAATTGGAATTTCAGTCCCAGGGGGCGAATTTGCAGCGAGCCGAGCGGGAATTGGACGCCCAGATCGACGAACGGCAGCGACTCGAATTCGAGTTGGAAAATTCCCAAGAAAACTTGCAGGCCGCCGTGCGGGAGTTGGAACGGCGGCAGGCGATCCGGCAACAGCGACAGGCCGCCTACGAGCGCTATGAAAAGCTGTGGGAGGAGGGGGTGATTTCCTCGGAACTCTACGACGAGAAACTACGGGACCGACAAACCAGCGAAGCCGAGGTCGCCAACCAGGAAAAAGAAGTGCTCGCGGCCCGGGCGCGGGTGGAAGCGGCCCGGGCGAACCTGTCCCGCCAGGGGCGCACCATCGAGGCTTCGCGGGCCCAGGTGGAAAGCGCCGGCAGGGATCTCGATCGCCAAATTGCCACCCTGGAAGCAGATATCGCCCGTCAAGAGAAGGCGATCGAAGCCCAGGAAGCCCAACTCGCCCTGTTGGAGCGGGAAATCCAGGGGGCGAGGGCGAACGCGGTGGCCGAACAGGTGCAGTTGGACTACTACACCATCAACGCCCCCATCGGCGGCATCGTGGGCGACATCCCGGTCAAGGTAGGGGATCTTGTGGACAGCCAGACCACCCTCACCAGCATCCGCCAGAACCAGAATTTGGAGGTCAACATCGACATTCCCATCGGTTTCTTACCCCAATTGCGGGTGGGGACGCCGGTAGAATTGATCGCCCAGGAGACGGGGGAGGCGATCGGCACCAGTCGGATTTCTTACATCGCCCCCAACGCCGGGACCGGAACTCAAACCATCTTGGTGAAGGCGATTTATCCCAACCAAAATAACGAATTGCGGACCGATCAAATTGTCCGCGCCCGGGTAATTTGGGAACAGGCATCAGGGGTAACAGTTCCCACCACGGCGATCACCCGCATCGGGGCGCAGAGTTTCGTGTTTCGGGTCGAAGAACAGCAGACGGACGCCGGAGAAACGATGCTGGTCGCCAAACAAGTTCCCGTCCAACTCGGCAGCATTCAGGGTCAGAGTTTCGAGGTCATTTCCGGGGTCAAAGCCGGCGATCGCATCGTCAGCGAAGGGGTGATCAAATTGCGGAACGGCGTTCCCATCGTCGATCGCACCAACGATCGAGAAGCCGCTTCCACCCCTCAACAATAGGGCGATCGTACCTCCGGACTCGGAGCGCAATCAAGACTGGCTAAATTTCGAGAATCCGGTATCATGAACCTGACCGGATTCACCATCAGAAATTGGCAGCGGGGGAATGCTCTCTGGCCGGCCGCACCCCGTGGATATCGAGCGGATTCCCTCCGAGAATGCCTCCCGAACGGCCGACCCCACTACCCGTCCCCAACCGCTTATGCTCTTATTTGTCAGCACCTTCATCAAGCGCCCCGTCCTGACGACGGTCTGCACCATTTTGATCATTTTGGTGGGCGTCATCTGCATCCCGCTGCTGCCCATCTCCCAACTGCCGCAGCTCGCCAACACCCAAATCAACGTCACCGCCGTCAACATCGGAGCGGACGCGGAGACCACCGAGACGACCGTGACGACGCTCTTGGAGCGGGAGATCAACGGCGTCGAAAACATGAAATACATCTCCTCCAACACGGGAAATAACGGCGTCTCCAACATTTCCGTCGCCTTTCCCGTGGACGTGGACCGGGATATCGCCCAAGTCAACGTCAACAACCGGGTTTCCCAGGCCGAACCGGGCTTGCCGGATATCGTCCAACAGACGGGCGTCACGGTCCGGGCCTCTTCCCCCAATATCTTGTTGGTGCTGGCGTTTTACTCCGAAACGGACGACCAGGGGCGGGATTTGTATGATGAAATTTTTATCAGCAACTATCTCGATCTGAGCGTCACCGACGAACTGACCCGGGCGCCGGGGGTGGGGGAGGTGACACTGTTGGGGGAACGAACCTATGCGATGCGAATTTGGCTCAACCCCCAAAAAATGGCGGCGAGGGGGTTGGTGGCCCAGGATGTGGTCGCCGCCCTGCGGGAACAAAACATCCAGGTGGGGGCGGGAAAAATCGGCCAATCCCCCACACCCCCCGGACAGCGGTTTGAAATTCCGCTGCAGGCCGTGAGTCGGCTGCGGGATGAAAAAGAATTTGAAAATTTGGTACTCAGCGTCGGGGAGGGCGGCAGCCTCGTCACGCTCAAAGATGTGGGCCGGGCGGAACTCGGGGCCCAGGATTACAACGTCGATGCCCGGTTCAGGGACCGGCCGGCGGTGGGGATCGCGATTTACCAGCGTCCGGGGAGCAACGCCTTGGAAACGGCGGCGGCGGTGAAATCCAAGGTGGCGGAGTTGAGCGCATCCTTTCCGCCGGGATTGAAATATGAGACGGCCTTCGACACGACTTTATTTATCAACGCCTCCCTGCAGGAAGTGGTGATCACGCTGTTTCAGGCGATCGCGCTGGTGATTTTGGTGATCTTTATTTTCCTACAAGATTGGCGAACCACCCTGATCCCGGCGATCGCGATTCCGGTGGCCCTGATCGGGGCGATGGCCGGGTTGATGGTGATGGGATTCCAACTCAACACCCTGACGCTGTTCGCCTGCACCCTGGCGACGGGTCTGGTGGTGGACGATGCGATCGTGATCGTGGAGGCGGTTTCCACCAAAATCAACCAGGGGATGAAACCCCGGCAGGCGGCCCTCGACGCCATGCAGGAACTCACCGGGGCCACCATCGCCACCTCCCTGGTGCTGATGGCGGTGTTCATCCCGGTGTCCTTCTTCCCGGGCACGACGGGAATTATCTTCAAACAGTTCGCCCTCACCATCGCCTTCGCGGTGCTGTGTTCGACGTTCAACGCCCTCACCTTCTCCCCCACGATGGCCGGGGTGCTGTTGCGCCCCCAAAGGGAAACCCAGGGACCCCTGGGATTGCTGTTCCGGAACTTCAACCGGGGCTTCAATTGGCTGCAAAATCAATATGGCAAGGCGATCCGATTTCTCGTCCGCATCAATACCCTGGTGATGGGACTGTTCGTCGGCGGGTTGGTGCTGACGGTGCTGATGTACGGCTGGGTGCCGAGCGGCTTCGTCCCGGAAGAAGACCAGGGATACTTTTTGATCGTCTTTCAGACGCCGGACGGGGTGTCCCTCAACTACACGGCCGAGGCGGCGGAAGACGTGATCGAGGCGGTTTTGGAGCAGCCGGAGGTGCAATCGACGTTCAGCGCCGCCGGGTTCGGCTTCGAGGGGCAGAACCCGTCCCAGGGGGTGATGTTCGTCGGCCTGAAACCGTGGGACGAACGGCCCGGGCAAGATGGATCGGTTTACGGGGTGCTGCGGCGGGTCAACGGCGCCCTGCGGGAAATCCCGAGGTTGCAGGCCTTCGCCCTCAACGCCCCCCCGGTGCAGGGGATGAGCAATACCGGCGGGGTGGAAATGCAGATCCAAGACCGCAGTGGCAACCTGCCGATTTCGCAACTGGTGGAGAACGGCAACCGGCTGGTGGCGGCCCTGAATTCCGACCAATATCCGGCGGTGGGGGGGGCGTTCACCCAGTTTTCGGCGGCTAAGGCCCAGAAGAAGATCGAGGTGCTGCGCGATCGCGCCAAGGCCTTGAATGTCAACATCGGGGACGTGTTCAGCACCCTCCAGATCTATCTGGGGTCGTCCTACGTCAACGACTTCGTGTTGGGACAGCGCCAGTACCGGGTCACGGCCCAGGCGGAGGCGGAGTTTCGCGCCGACCCGTCGGACATCGATCGCCTCTATGTGCGATCGCGGAACGGCGATTTGGTTCCCCTGGGAAATTTGGTTCGATTTGAAGATTTCGTCGGGCCGGAAATTATCACCCACTTCAATATTTACCGCTCGATGCGGATTCAGGGCAACCCCGCCCCCGGATACAGTTCCGGACAGGCGATCGCTGCAATGGAAGAGGCGGCCCGGGAAGTCCTCGACCCCGGTTATGGCTTCGCTTGGCAGGGCAGCGCCCTGGAGGAAAAGGCGTCCGGCGGCGCGGCGCCCATCATCTTCGGCCTGGGCTTCGTGATGGTGTTCCTGGTGCTCTCGGCCCAATACGAAAGCTACATCGACCCCACGATCATCATGCTGGCAGTCCCCCTGGCGGTTCTGGGAGCCCTCGCCGCCATCTGGCTGCGGGCGAACGTGATCATGGCTGGGACTCTCTGGCCCGTCGTCACCAACGACGTTTACTGTCAGGTGGCGCTGGTGATGCTGATCGGTCTGGCTTCCAAAAACTCGATCCTGATCGTGGAATTCGCCAACCAACTGCGGGACAAAGGCCTCGACATCAAACAGGCGGCGACCCAGGCGGCGGAACAGCGCTTCCGCCCCATTCAGATGACGGCGATCTCCTCCCTGATCGGGTTCTGGCCCCTGGTGGTCGCCTCCGGCCCCGGAGCGTCGAGCCGCTGGTCTTTGGGAACGGCGATCTTCGGCGGGATGCTGGTGGGGACGCTGCTGAGTTTGCTGATCACCCCCAACCTCTACATCGCCATCAAGAACCTGGAGGCACGGTTCCTGAAAGGCGAGAAGGCCGACAAATCCGACGGTTCGGGTCCCAACGGCTCCAACGGCGGGGGATTGAAAAAACGCCTGCCCCGTCGTCGCAAAAAGGCGCAGTCGAACGGCTACCACGAGGATGAGGCGATCGGCGAGAACCCACCCATCGCCGAAGATCTCGAATCTGCCCCGGATGAAGTGTTGCGGATCGATCGCAACCCCCCCGAACCCCAAGGAGAAACGTAAATTTCTACTTTCTCAATTTCTCAATTTGTCGATCGCGAGTCACTTTAGATCATGTCCGAACACGCCCAGGAACTCAACCCCACCGAACCCCCGGCTTCCCTCGAAGAACGGGTCGCCCGACTCGAAAAAACCCTCGATCAGGTGGTGTTGCTGATGAGCGACACTTTCCGTTACGGGAAGTTGCGGGAGTTATTGGAGGCGAAAAATTGGCGGGAAGCCGACTTGGAAACAACCCGGGTGATGTTGGAAATCGCCAACCAACCCAAGCACGACAATCTCAAACCGGACGAGGTGATGTTGTTCCCATGCAGCGCCCTCCATTTGCTCGATCAATTGTGGTTGAAATACAGCAATAACCAGTTTGGATTCAGCGTCCAACGGCGGATTTACACCGAAGCGGGGGGGACGGACGACATCTCCAATATTGACCTGGATTTGTTGGCGCGGGTGGGCGATCGCTTGGGGTGGCGCGAAGAGAAGAAATGGCTCCCTTACGAACAACTCAATTTCAGCCTTTCCGCCCCTCCGGGATGCCATCCGTCGAACTGGTGGCGATCGGCCTACGGCGCGAAAATGGCGGTCTATTTCTTAGCGCGGCTGATGCGGTGCGGGGTTTAACAACACTCGCCCTCACCCCCAACCCCTCTCCCAATACTGGGCGAGGGGAGCCACTTTCTTGTTCCCCCCAAAATTGGGGGCTAGGGGGGCTTTAAAGACTTAGGCAAGGAAATGATGATTACCATTCCAAAAATAGAATATCTTAAAGTTACCAATTACCGAGCATTACACGATATAGAATTAAAAAAAATCACCCCACTGACCGTATTTTTGGGACCCAACGGCAGCGGAAAATCGACGATTTTCGATGTGTTTGCATTTCGGTCCGAATGCTTCACCGAAAGCCTCAGAAAAGCCTGGGATAGGCGGGGTAGATTTCGGGAACTCCGCACCCGAGATAGTGAAGGCTGCATTGTCATTGAATTCAAATATAAAGAAACCTCTCAATCACCTTTAATCACCTATCATCTCGCCATCAATGAAGAAAATAATCGCCCTTTCATTGCCGAAGAATGGCTGCACTGGCGGCGGGGAAAAACAGGCAAACCGTACTTGGGAAGCCTTAGAACGGGTTCTGAAAAGGGCGGGATATCATAAAGGAGGGCTGGAGAAATATAAAGCATCTGGCGATATTGCCCAACATATGACCCCTGAAGTCAATCGATCTCAGAGTTTTCAAGTTTTTTATCGTTCCCTATTAGAATTGACTGGAAATAATTGTAAACTTTTGTAAAAAATTCAATCAAATCCGGTTGAATGCCCGGAAAAAAATGGGTTGGATATCCGCACCGCTTGGGAATCAATTCCAGAGGGCGCAAGCCAGTCACCCCTACCCGATCAAATCATCTTCAAATGATTGGGGAGGTTGAGGAGGGGATAACCGGATTTGAGATGGCGAAGCGACGAAGCTCTATTGCCGATCGCGATAACCGTTCAATCCCCCAAAACCAAACCGGATCTGAGAATCGTGACGCGGCTGCTATCCACCACCAGAGGCCAAAATCCCCGCTCGTTGAGGGTTTCAAAGGTGTCGAGAATGTCCTCGGCTTCGGCACTGTATTCGACCAACAAATAGGGGCGCTGGCCGTAGGAAACCAGGGCGATTTGTTGGCCGATCGCCCGTTCGACTTGGGCGGCAATTTCCGGGCGGTTGAAATAGTCCACCAGCACCGCATAACCCGAGCCGAGGGGTTCCGGGTCGTATCGGGAACTAGGGGGCGATCGCCGCACCACCCGGCCGGCAGGGGGTCTGGGAGTTGCCGCCACGTCGGGCTCGATGACGTAGGCCGACAGTCCCGCCGTATCCTCGAAATAAGCGGCCCAGTCTTCCGCGATCAGCATATCCTCAAACCCGCCGACCCGCGTCACCACGTCATCGATGTAGCGACAGACATCGCTTTCGATATCGTCGGGGAGGGCATCGCGGGCGATCGCCTGTTTTTCCGCCGTTTCGCTGACGATCAGGAGCAAATATTCGCCCGCTTCCGGGGGTTCGCAGGCCGTCTGGGCCGGACTCGGTTGGGCGCCGAATCCCAAACCCAGCAGGGCGACCCCCAGCGAACCCATCCCGGCAAACCACTGTCTCACACCAATTTGACCTGTAGCCATAGTTTATGTTCGCGATCGCTTTTGCCCGCCATTGTATCGGAAGAAGGGTGTGGGGTGTAGGGTGTAGGGTGTAGGGAAAGTCAAAATTCCCCATTCCCCATTCCCCATTCCCCATTCCCTACGAAACCGTTGTCAGGGATGCGATCGGGTCCGGGATGCTCTCCGAGGGAGCTTGGAATTCTCCGGTGATGACGTGTTCCAACCGCAGTTTCAGCCAGGTGATGAATTGGGGGTTGGTGGAGACGACGGCGGCGGCGGGTTTCGGGCATTTCGCCTTAATTTCCGCCATTTGCGGCGCCTCTAAAAAGGCGGGTTCGACCACCAGCCAAAAGTCGATCGCCTTTTCCTGTTCCTGGTAGTTGCGGGTGCGTTCCCGCAGGACTTCTTCAAAGGGTTCCTCTTCGAGGAGGAAGTGTTTGCTGGCCAAGACGTAATGATAAGTTTGCATTTGAACCTGGAATAAATGGGTTGACTCAGGCGAGGATCGCCTGTTTCATTTCCCGCACGGCCCGATCGAGGCCGACGAGAACAGCGCGACTTATTATTGTATGGCCTATGTTGAGTTCTTCCATACCTTTTAGGCGGGCGACGGGGGTGACGTTCCAGTAGGTGAGGCCGTGACCCGCATTCACCCGCAGTCCGGCTTCGATCGCCAACCGGCATCCGTCGGCCAAAACGGTCAGTTCCTTTTCCCGTTCCGCCTCTCCGGAGGCTTCGGCGTAACATCCCGTATGCAGTTCGATGAATTTCGCCTTCACCGCCGCCGAGGCTTCGATTTGGGACGGGTTGGCGTCAATAAACAGGCTGACGGGAATTCCCGCCCCCTGCAAGGTGCCCACCACGTCCGTCATCCGGGCCAGTTGTCCGGCGATGTCCAGACCCCCTTCGGTGGTGACTTCCTCCCGCCGTTCGGGGACGAGGGTGATATAGTCGGGTTTGATATCGAGGGCGATCGCGACCATTTCATCCGTCGCGGCCATTTCTAGGTTGAGGTGGGTTCTCACGGTTTCCCGCAGCAGCCGCACGTCCCGATCTTGGATGTGGCGCCGGTCCTCCCGCAGGTGCACCGTGATGCCGTCGGCTCCCGCCAATTCGGCGATCGCGGCTGCGGCCACCGGATCGGGCTCCACCGTCCGCCGCGCCTGTCGGATCGTGGCAATGTGGTCGATATTGACTCCGAGAGTCGGCAATTTCGCTGTCTCCTGTAGAGTGGGTAGGGAAAAATTGACAATTTATGATTATAGCAGCAGCGATCGCGCATGACACGGATTAATTTTCCTGTTGCCGATTGTTGTTCTTTTTAAGCTGTGGTCAATGAAATGATGAACGATCGCGATCGGATCACCATCGAACCCGGAAAGCGCAGCGGTCAACCTTGCATTCGCGGAATGCGAATCACGGTTTATGATGTGTTGTCATATCTCGCATCGGGCATGACTTACGAAGAAGTCCTCGATGATTTTCCGTATTTGACCCGAGAAGATATTCTCGCTTGTTTGAGTTATATTGACAGATAAACGAATTGTCTGTTTAGGATAAATGATTCATCGATCGCCGGACTCGTTCGATTTGTAGGGGCGCATCAATTTTTTCCCAAAGTGCGATCGCTCTGTTAAAATAATCTTGGCTATTTGCGATTTCTCCCATTACTTGATAGGTTAAACCCAGTTGATAATACGCTTCAGCTAAGTCGCATTTTGCACCAATTTTCTCTAAAATTTTTGTCGCTTCATCGTGATAGTTTAATGCCGTTGACACATCGGATCTCATATAAATCTCGCCCAGTCCCATAAACCCTTTTGCTTTCACCTGTAAATAGTTGGTTTCATCAGCAAATGATATTGCTGTGTTATACTGAGTTTTGGCTCCGTCAATATCTTTTAAATTATAACAAGTCTTACCCGTAAAAATATAATAATAACTGGTGTACCATATTCCGGCTTGTATGGAGCTTATTCGGTCAAACTCCCGATCAAAATCATTCATTGATCGTTTTAAAAAAATTTGAGATTTTGCGCTTTCATTGATCGATGAATAACAAAATGACAACATAGAATAAACATCAGAAATTGGAAGACTTTTTGACCGATCTATCAATGATATATGAAATTCCAATAGCTCGATAGCTTCTTCAAATTCAAGTAATTCCAATTTGCACAATGCTTGACTCAAAAAAGAAACGATATAAAGCCTATAAATTTTGGGGTCTTTTTCGTCATTTTTGTAACTCTCTTCAAGTTTTTTAGCAATTTCTGCTAATTTTTTGTGAGCGAACAGAGAATCTTGAAGTCTTCCCATCATCCAATATGTGTCTCCCAAAACATTATAGAGTCTGCCCAAGGAGAAGCTCACTTTAACCTTATCTTTGATCGCGTTTATTGCTTGCTCTATTTGTATCAATAAACCCAATCTATAAAACGAGCAGCCTAACGGTTCACCCATTTCATAAATATGATCGCGTTCTGTAGCAATTACATCTGCCGCACCATTAAAATCTTCGATTTGCAAGTAATGATAGTACGCCTCAAGAGCCGTAATTGCATCCTTTCCTGTATCAATAGTATCAACAATTTGTGTCCAAAACCTTGCCACTGTTCGGTTTGCCTTTTCCCGATCTTCACTAATTTTTGATCGTTCAAACGCTTCTTGTCGAATCAAAGGATGTAACTTATACTCACGATTGACACGCTCAATTAAACCGCGCTTCCACAACCTCTCGATCGCACCTGAAGCGTCTCTTTTCGGCACATCCCATAATAGACACAATAACCCATCTCTGGGAACAGTTGGCACATCCTGATACCGAAAACACCCCATCCGGCAGAGTAATTGATAAGCCATCAGATCAACACTTTCTAGGCGTCCAAATTGTTCGACGAGCAAATTGTGAACTGCCGTTTCCACCGATACCCCTTCCTCGGTATAATGAATCTCCCAGTAATCTTCAATATCTCTCTCGTAATCTAAAGCAATCCGTTCACGCAAAATGTTCATCGCCAAAGCATTCCCACCATAAGCTTGATGGATTTCCGCTAAAACCGGAGAATCTGCATTTAACTCTTGTTGACTAAAATATTCCCGCCAAGCCTCCACACTCAGAACTTTTAACGGATAGAGTACGATATCCAAACTTTCGCAAACTCGTTCCCGACTGGTAATCAACGTTAGGGATTTGAGAGAGCGATCGCACAATACCCGCAACAATTCCACATAACTGCGATGATCGGCGATAAATTTCCCATCTTTATCTAACGCGGGTTCCAGGTTATCGACTAATATCCCGATCGCCTCAGACTGTAGCTTCTCCCGCAGGCGATCGCACGACACCAAAAATTCCCGTCCCGGTTCCTCCCCCAACTTCCGCAAATTTTGTTCGATCCAACCTTCCGCCGAGTTAATATTTTTGGCATCTTTTGCAATATCAAACCGCAGCGGAGGCTGACTGAAGCGTTGCGTCAAGTATCGCTCCGCCAAAACCGTTTTTCCCACACCCCCCGGACTTTGAATCAAGATACAGGTTGCACCCCTTTCCACCAAACGATCCAAGTCCGCGATCGCCTCTTCCCGTCCCACAAAATCCCGATCCGTCAACCGCTCAATATTTTGCGGTGGACTAATTGTCGGATGATCCGATATGTCGAGTTCTTGTTCTTGTTTCAGTCTCCATTGCTGTTCAACAATTCCCCTAAATTTTCTTTTCGTAACTTGTCCGTCTGGAAGATCAAATAAATTCCCAATTCGCTTCCAAAGTGCACTCCCAACCTTTCTAAATTCTGCATCATCATTATGTATTTTAAACTCATCCATTATTTTGTCATAGCTCAAATTTTCCCATGATCCTTTAAATATTTTTTGTTCGGTCTCAGTTAACTGATACGCAAATTGACGGATCAGCAAATCTTCTATAAATTTGAGAGCGGTTTCAGCATCCATAGCTTCTTGCACCCCGACTGGCTAAACTGTAACCCACAAATTCCCCACACGCACCCCACAAAAAATTGCCCACAAATTCCCCATGTTTTTTTCTTCGGATACGGGCGATAGTAAAAACATAGAGGAAGTAACGCCTCTCAAGTCAAAGTGAACTGTATAAGGAGAACATCTCATGGCTTCTGAAACTCTCAGAACGAGCAAAACCTGGTCTGGTAGCTACCGCGCCAGCGACTCCAAAGGCAATGAAGGCTATGGAAGCACCGAAGGCAAAGCCATCGAAGCGCTGAAAATGGCTCAAAACAAGAAGAACAAGTAGCGTGCTGATTCAGAAGATAGCTGTATTCTAGCACGGGTTCAATTCTTCTGTCACTCGGTATCGGATGGGGCGGGGATTCAGCCTCGCCCCCATCCCCATCGTGCCAAATCGTACCTGTCCGACAAATTGATAAGGAGTCAGTAAAGATGAAATCGAATTCCTCTCACCCCAGCAAACTCCAAAAGTCCGGCGTGAATTATGGTCGGACATTTATTCCCCCCTATTCTCACCGGCAACGCCCCTATTTCTCCATCTCGTCCTCCCATCGAGTTGAACGGGTAGAAACCCCCGACCAGCGACGACATCGCGAGGTTCAGGCGGAAGCGATCGCCACCCAAAAAAAACATTTGCGCGATCGCCTCTGTCAACGCCTCCTAAAAGCCCAACAACGGGGCGACACTCGCCTGGTTCGGGAACTCCGAAAAGAGTGGGAAGAACTGTTTCCTGACACGCCCAGCATCATTTGATCGGCGATATTTGCGTCAATTATCTTAATCCGAAATTGGGGCGAACAGTTCGCCCCAGAATTGACTCCCATCTCCAGATAATCCCAGGAGGAAAAAATGGTTACTAGCATCGCTCGACCTTCGACCACTTACAGCATCGACACGATCCGGGAAGATGTCCGTTATTTGGTGCAACAGGGAATCGTCAGCCGCCATCAATCGATTGATACCTTACTGGCTTATATTCCCGATCGCGATCGCACCGATTTCCGGCGGGAATTGGAATTGAATGACTATCTACTCCGCGATCGTATTGCAGATTTAATTCCCCAGGAACGTTGGCAAAATGACTGAGAACATCTCCGACTCAACTTTCCAATAAAACTATCCATATCACGAATCAAGCATCTCTTGTAATGAATCGGATTGAACCCTCATGCAACATTTATCCTCTCTTTCCAATCTCGTAGAAACTGACCTGCGACGGGTGCAGCGATCCTTGGGAATCGATCGCCCTCCCCAACTGTTTCCCAAACAATTGGAAGGACAAGATCTTCTGGCCGGATGTCTCGACCTGAATGGCTTAGAGTTATTATTGCTGTTCGGCGATTCCTATCCGACAACACCGCCAATTTTACTGGCGACTTTACTCGATCGCGATACCGAACAGTTGGAACTCCGTTGGTCTTTAAACACCCCGCCAGAAGAACGGTTGATAACGGCGATGCAACGGGTTCTTCACAGCCAGGGTTATCATCCCAAACTCGATCATCAAAAATTCACAAAACAACCCTCTAAAAATTGTCAAAAAAATCGCAGCTTCAGTTTTTGGGAATGGTTTTTATTTGGAGGTTAATTCATCAATATATCAAATTCGGTTATTCAGCCGCACTAACTCCCCAATCATCTTCAGATGATTTGAGCTGTTAGCTTGGGAATTGATTCCCAAGCGGTCTCGATATCCAACCCGTTTGGTTCCGAGCATTCAACCGGATTTGATATGAGATACGTAAGATCCCCCTAAATCCCCCTTAACAAGGGGGACTTTGAATGGGTAAGCGTGCCTCATGGAATTGAAAATTGCTACATTACCTATTCCCTATTCCCTATTCCCTATTCCCTATTCCCTATTCCCCCAAATAACAGTGACAGTCGGGTTTTTCGATCAAAGACGCCGCCAGGGAATTCAACGCCACGGCGGCCAGCAGTCCCCCTCCCAACGTTCCCTCGGTGGTGATGTAGGGAATTGACAGGGACATCAGGCGCCGCTTGGCGGCGGGGGCGTGGCTGAAGCCGAGGGGCATACCGATCGCCAGTGCGGGTTTGCAATGTCCGGCTTCGATGGATTCGCAGAGTTTCATCAAAATTGAGGGGGCGTATCCGCACACGAAAATATTGCCCTCGATCGCGCTCTGGATGCGATCGTACCATTCGGGAGTCCGCCAGAATTCCCGCTCCGCGTCCATCGCCGTTTCGACGTGGGGATCGGCGATCGCACTGGTCCATTTACAACCCAAATGGGTCAGCCGCACCGTATCCAACGCCGCCGCCACCGGCCGAACGTCCGCCACGACAGTACAACCGGCTTTCAAGGCGGAACGGGCCGCTTGGATGGCGTCGGGACTCAACCGGACAAAATAGGCCAAACTGACGTCGCCGCAGGCTAAAATCAGTTGCGAGATCAGGTCGATTTCGATCGCCGATCGCCCCGAGAGGTCGGGGAGCAACTGCTGCAACCCCTCCCGGAAGTTTTCGGGATGTCCGGCGACACCGGCATCGAAGTGGCACCAGAGGTCCTCGATGCGCGATCGCTCGGCCCGGGTTTCCGCTTCGAGCAACCGCAGTTGGGCCAAAGCCTCCGCCTGCCGTTCCTGACAGGAGCGATCGCGCCCCAGCAACCCCTCCAAAGCCGAGGCGGTCTGCCGCAGTTGGGCGAGTTGTTTCAACACGCTCTGATAGTGGTCCCGCAACTGTGCGGTCAGGTTTTCGGCCGATGAGGTGGGAGATTCCGCGTCGAGAATTTCTTTGATGTGGGAGAGTCGAAATCCCTGTTGTTTCAGGGCGACGATCCGCCGCAGCCGCCCGACATCGGCCCGGGTGTACAGGCGGTAATTGCTCGGCGATCGCGCCGGATTCGGCAGCAGGCCGATTTTGTGGTAGTGCCGGACCATCCGGGGGGTGACATTCCCCGGGACGGCTTTCGTCAGTTCCGTGATGGTCAATGCCGGCCCTTCGGGGGAGCGGGAGGAGGACATGGGCGAATCCTGACTCGATAGCTTGACATTAACATTAGTGTCAGGGTTTAGGGTGATGGGGTTAAAGACCGACAACCCCGATCATGGCTCACGAACTTTCCAATCAATATCACCGCACCTCCCCGACATTCCCGATCGCCTCCTGGCTGCGAACCTACCCCGACGCCGCCGCCGCGATCGCCTGCGCCCTCCTCACCCTCCTGGGTTGGGCCGCACTGCAAGGAAACTGGGTCGGGTTGGGGGTGTGGATACTCCTGGCGGGTTACGTCATCGGCGGGTACGAGAGCGCCCGGGAAGGGCTGACCACCCTCTGGGAGGAGCGGGAACTGGATGTCGATTTGCTGATGATCGTCGCCGCCCTGGGAGCCGCCGGACTGGGACTGTGGCAGCAAGACTATCATTTATTGGTGGACGGGTCGATCCTGATTTTGATCTTCGCGTTCAGCGGCGCCCTGGAAACCATCGCCACCCAACGCACCGCCAGCAACATCCGGGCCCTGATGCAGATCGCCCCGGACACGGCCCGGGTTCTCCGCGACAACCGGGAACAAATGATGTCTACCTCGGATTTGCAAGTGGGCGATCGCATTTTGGTGAAACCGGGGGAATTCGTCCCCACCGACGGCCTCATCGCCTCCGGTTCGAGTACCCTCAACGAGGCCCCCATCACCGGGGAATCCATGCCGGTGGAGAAAACCGCCGGGGACGAGGTGTTCGGCGGCACCGTCAACGGCGCGGGCGCCCTCACCCTCGAGATCCACAAATCCCCGGAAAGCAGCCTCATCCGCCGGGTGATCTCCCTGGTGGAACAGGCCCAAACCACCGAACCGCCCTCCCAGCAGTTTTTGGAGCGGTTCGAGCGGGGGTATGCCAGGGCGATCGTCGTCACCGGGATTTTGCTGGGGACGCTGCCGCCGGTTTTGCTGGGGTGGAATTGGGAAACGACCATTTATCGGGCCCTGGTGTTTCTGGTGGTGGCCTCCCCCTGCGCGTTGATGGCGGCGATCATGCCCGCTTTATTATCGGCGATCGCGAACGGGGCGCGAAACGGCATTTTATTCAAGGACGGGACGCAATTGGAACGGATGGCGAGGGTGCGGGCGATCGCATTCGACAAAACCGGAACCCTCACCACCGGACAGGTGCAGGTGGGGGCGGTGATTCCGGCGCCCGGAGTCCCGGAAGATCGGGTATTGCAATTGGCCGCATCTCTGGAGGTGTATTCGGAACATCCCATCGGCGAGGCGATCGTCAACCGGGCGAAAATGGGGGGTTTGGACTTGATTCCCGGCACCGACATCCAGGCGAAAGCGGGGTTGGGAATCGTGGGCAATTTGGAAGGAAAAACCGTCCGGGTGGGGAAGGTGGCTTTCGCCTGTCCGGAGGGGGTGGAGATTCCGGCAATTTTGCGCGATCGCGAGCGGGAGTTCCAGGCCGAGGGTCAGTCGGCGATCTGGGTGGTTTCTGACGACGAATTGCTCGGCATCGTCACGGTGGCCGACCAGATCCGCACCCAGGCCCCGGCGTTGCTGGACTCCCTCAGACAGATGGGAATCGAAAGTATCGTCATGCTGACGGGGGACCACACCGCCACGGCGAACAGCGTCGCGGATTCTCTGGGTATCGATCGCGTCTTCGCCGAATTGCTTCCGGAAGATAAAGTGGATGCGATCGCCGATCTCCAACGAACCTGCGGGACCGTGGCGATGGTGGGGGACGGCATCAACGACGCCCCGGCCCTGGCCCGGGCGGACGTGGGCATCGCGATGGGGGGTGCGGGGACGGACGTGGCCCTGGAAACGGCGGACGTGGTGCTGATGGCCGATCGCCTGGAAAAATTGGTGCAAGCCGTCGCGATCGGGCGCCGCTCCCAGCGGATTATCAAGCAAAATATCGCTTTCGCCCTGGCGTCCATCGCCGTGTTATTGTGCGTCAACTTTATCGCCGGGTTGACAATGCCGCTGGGGGTTTTGGGTCACGAGGGCTCGACCCTGTTGGTGACGCTCAACGGCCTGCGGATGTTGCGAGGTTGACACTCCCCGCCCTAAAGGGACAGGGATTCTTGGTTCACGTAAAATCTCCGATACGTTTGGAAGCTCTGTCTCTTTAGAGCAGGGAGGAAAAACGAACGGCGACTTGAGTC
>NZ_JAYFER010000277.1:0-267 GCF_055795065.1 Lyngbya sp. CCY1209 | reverse complement strand
GTATTTGACGACACAAAAGCCGGGACACCTCAAGGAGGGGTAATAAGTCCACTCCTCGCCAACATCGCACTGGATGGGATGGTAAGGCACATAGAAAAACTCTTCCCCAAACACAGAGTTAAAGGGAAAACTATCAACACAACGGTCGTTAGATATGCCGATGATTTTGTGGTCATATCGCAAAGCCGCAAAATCATTGAACAGTGCAAGATTGCTATTTCCGAATGGTTAAAACCTATTGGTCTCCAGCTTAAACCGGAAAAGACA